>JAASTB010000314.1 GCA_021767625.1 Wenzhouxiangella sp. | reverse complement strand
GCTGGATGCCGACTCCCCGGCCAACCCGTACGACTACCCGGCGGTCCTGTACCATCGCTTCCAGGCCCTGGGCCCGCGTGACAACACCGTCGAGTCCAACGTGCACTCCGGCCTGCTCGGCTTCGAAGGTCGTGTCGGCGGCGTCGATCTCGACTTCGGCGTCAACTACAGCCGCTACAAGGGCTACGACGTGGGCCGTAACTACGGCATGCGTTCGAACATGCAGGCCGCTCTCAACGACGGCAGCTACGATCCGACCGATCCGTTCGGTGCCTCCGAGGACACCCTCAACGGCATGCGCGTGACCATCGCCCGCGAATCCGAGTTCGAGATTCGTGAGTTCTACGGCAGCGCCGGTATGGACATCGCCGAAATCGGCGGCGGCTGGATTCAGGCCGTGGTCGGTGCCGAGTACCGCGAAGAGACCTTCTTCGACCAGTACGACTCCCTGAGTGAAGCCGGCCTGGTCGGCGGCTCGGCCGGTAACAGCTCCTCCGGCGAGCGTGACGTGTCCGCCCTCTACACCGAGTGGCTGTTCCCGCTTATGGACAACCTCGAGCTGACCGGCGCCGTTCGTTACGATGACTACTCCGACTACGGCGACGACATCAGCCCGAAGATCGCGCTGCGCTACCAGCCGACCGATTCCATCACGCTGCGCGCCAGCTACGCCGAGGGCTACGCCGCTCCGGACCTGACGCTGATCAACGCCAAGCGTGCCTTCTCGGCCGAGTTCGTGCGTGACTTCGTCCGTTGTGAGCAGCTGGGCGTCGATCCGAACAACTGCCCGGAAATCCAGACCGACGCCTTCTCCATCGGTAACTCGGACCTGGATTCGGAAAACTCGAAGGGCTACGCCGCCGGTATCGCCTTCCAGGCGACCGAATGGCTCAGCGGCTCGGTTGACTTCTACCGCATCGAGATCGACAACCTGATCCGCACCATCGGTGCCCAGGAGCTGATCAATCTCGAGGTCGAAGGTCGCGCGTTCCCCGAAGGCCTCGGTGTCTATCGTGACGCCAGCGGTGGTATCGACGAGATCATCTACGGCCCGGCCAACGAGGGCGACCTCGAAACCGAGGGTGTCGACGTCAACCTCCGCGCCAGCTTCGACTTCGGCGATGCCGGTATGCTGCGCTCCAACCTGCAGGTCGGCTACATCGACAAGTGGGAAATCTACTCGGAGCTGGATGACGACATCCCGAGCCCGGAGACCATTGGTAGGCTCGGGAACCCGCAGTTCCGCGCCAACCTGGATAACACCTACTCCATCGGTGACTTCCGGTTTGCCTGGAACATCCACCACACCGACAGCACCTCCGAGCAGGTCCTGCTGAACGAAGCCGGCACCGCTCGCGTCGAGCAGGGCCACGTTTCGTCCTGGACCCGCCATGACGTGACCGCCACCTGGTTCACGCCGTGGAACTCGGAGCTGTCGCTGATCGTACGCAACGTCGCGGACCGCAATCCGCCGCTGTCGCCGTTCTTCTCGCGCAGCTACGCGTACAACTACTCGGACGGCTGGGGTCGTATCCCGTACATCCGGTACACCCAGAACTTCTGATCTCGCGATCAGAGACGAGAAGTCGGCTTTCGAGCCGAGGAAAGGCCCGGGACTCCCGGGCCTTTCTTTTTTGGCCTTCACCTCGCCCCGCCTCGAGGTCCCCGAACGGTTAAGCTAGTCGCCGGTCAACACCGCGCGATTCAATGTCCGATTCCTACAGCCATTGGAGCCGCTACTGGGCGAGGGGCTGCCTGACTTCCCTGCCGCAGGACTTCGCCGCCAACTACGACGGTGAAGTGGCGGCATTCTGGCGACGCCAGTTCGAGCGGCTTCCATCCGGCGCGAAACTGCTGGACGTGTGCACGGGCAACGGCGCCCTGGCCCTTCTGGCGGCCGCCTGGTCCCACGAGCATGCCCGCCGCTTTTCGATCACCGGCATCGATGCGGCGCGAATCGATGTCGAGGCGGTGCGCAGGGCCCATCCCGACGCGGTGAGCCGCATGGGCGACATTCGCTTCATCGACGACACGCCCTTCGAACAAGCAGACCTGCCGGCCGCTTCGTTCGACTTGGTCATGAGTCAGTACGGCATCGAATATTGCGACTGGTCGCCTGCAGCGGCCCAGAGCGAGCGGCTGCTTCGCCTGGGCGCGCGCCTGGCTTTCGTCGCGCATACGCCCACCTCCGACATGATCGAGACGATGCGGCGCGAGTCCGAGGAATTCTCCGTGCTCGATGAACTCGGCGCGCTGAGCGTCTTGCAGCGTTTCGCGTCCGGAGAAATTCGCGCCCCGGAGTATCGCAGCGAGTTCAACCGCATCGGTCCCCAACTGTTCGGTCGCTACAAGCAGTCCGGCTCGGGCTTGTTCCGTTACGTCTTGACCATGGTCGACCAGACCCTGGGACTGAACGACAGCGCCTTGCAGCAGCAGCGCCCGGCCATCGATTCGGCCGTAGGTGAGTTGGAAGCAGCCCGTCAGCGCCTGTTGGATATGCTGGGCGTCAACGAGTGCATTTCCCGTCACCCGGACTGGACCGGTGCTTTCGAGGAGGCGGGCCTGACCGCGGTAGAAAGCGGCGAGTTGCGCTATCGGGGCAGCCACCGCGTGGGCACCTTCCATGTCTTCGACAAGCCGCAGCGGACTTGACTTCGAGATACGAATGCTGATGATCTAAAAGGCATGTTGGCTGAGGGAAGCAAGCCGGGCGCGGCAATGCGGCGAGCGGAGGGACTGCGCCGCCCGAGGGCCGTCCATTTCATTCTGCTGCTCCTTGCCTTGTCCTTCGCTTCCAGTGTTGCCCAGGCCCGCCTTGACCAGGGGCCGGTCTTTCGCACGCTGAGCGTCAACGAGGGGCTGCCCGACCGGCGTGTCGAAGCCATCGTCCAGGACACGCACGGTTTTATCTGGATCGGCACCCGCGGCGGCCTGGTTCGCCACGAGGGCCAACGGATGCGTGTCGTTCCCAGCGACCCCGAGAACCCCAATCCCTTGCCCGGCCGCAACATCATGTCCCTGATGGCCCACAGCGACGGCACGGTCTGGGCCGGCGTCGAGAACCGGGGGGTCGTGCAGATCGGGCCCGATATCGAACTGCGCCGCCACCTCGAGCCCGAGCAGCGCGGCGGGCGCCTGCCTGCCGGCAACATCTGGTCGATGGCCGAGGACTGCGACGGTCGCGTCTGGATGGCTTTCATGCGCGGCGG
>JAASTB010000313.1 GCA_021767625.1 Wenzhouxiangella sp. | reverse complement strand
GAGAAGCGCAGAAGCGGTCGAACGCAGGCCGCTCATCATGCCCATCATCCCCGGGCCGCCCTGGTTCTGGTCGGGGCCGGTCACCAGCTCGGCTTCTCGCCCGTCGCGGAAGTCGACCAGCACTTCGAGGCGCTCGCCCGGGGCGAGACGCAGTTCGGTGGCTGCCGCCGGCTTCGGCCAATAGCCCGAGTCGCTGGCGATGACGTGCATGGGGCGACCATCGTCGAAGTGTAGGTGGTAGATGCGGGCATTCGATCCGTTCAGCAGTCGCAGGCGGACGATCGAGCGAGGCATCCGGGCGCGGGGGTAGGGGGCGCCGTTGACCAGGATGTGGTCGCCCCGGAAGCCGTGCATTCGGTCCATCATGGCCAGTCGATAGTCCAGACGTCCCGACGGGTCGAAGCGCCGGTCCTGGATGACGAGGGTGAAGTCGTCCACGCCATGCTCGTGCGGCAGGCCGCGGTCATCATCCTTCCCGTCGTCGATCTGGAACACGCCGGCGAGTCCCGCGTAGACCTGTCGGGCCGTGTGCGGATGGGTATGGGCGTGGAACCATGCGGTGGATGGGGGTTGATCGATCGGAAGAACGGGTTCCCATACAGCCCCGGGATCAATTGCCTGGTGCGGGCCGCCGTCGACCTCACCTGGGACGAGCAGGCCGTGCCAGTGCGTCGCCAGCGGCTCATCGAGCCCATTCAGCAATCGCACCGCAACGTCCTGCCCGCGCCGTGCCCGGACGATCGGGCCGAGGTAATCCTGATTGTAGCCGAGCGTGGACGAGACCGTGCCTGAGCCAAAGGTGTGCCTACCTTGCTGTGCGGTGAGGTCGAGGCGACCGCTTTTCTCCACGTCGACCAGGCCGGGCAGGGGCAACATCGGGCGCTCTGCCGGGCGCGCCCAGGCCCTTCCGGTCGCGGCGCTGCCCCACGTTGCGGCAGTTGCTGCGGCGAGACTGTTCTTCAGGAAGCGACGTCGATCCATTTCAACTCCTCCGTCATTGTCTGATCAGGCAACCGGCTCGATGGTCGGTCTTGGCACCCCTGGGCCGGGTCCTGGCCACTTGCATTGGGCCGCTGGATACGTCGCCTGTGGTCTCGGCGCCGTTGGCGCCAGCGTCAGTGTCTTGAGGCGCGCTCTCATGGCCAATCTCCCGTTGGCTGAGGATCAAGGCGGGACGGATGAAGACTCCTCGCGCCTGATGCTTGGATCCTATCGCCAACCCTAGTCCTGCCGTCTGTCTCGTGCCTGACCCGGGGATTACAACGCGGTAATCTGGGTGGGCAGCGGTCTCGGAAGGCGCAGTACGCCCTGCGTGGATCGGAGAGCCGCACGAGGATGTTGGTCGTCGAGGACGCGCGACACCCGGGACCGATCATCGATTTGCCGGACCGTGCGCGAAGCAGAGCCGGTCTGACAATGGTTCCGCCCATCGGGCGAGCAACGGGGTCAGGGCGATGCTGAGGATGATCGTCGCCAGGATTACCTGCACCACCGCCTCGTCGAGAAGGCCTTCCGCCGCCGCCAGCGTGGCCAGCACAAGGCCGAACTCGCCGCCCTGCGACAACAGGATGCCGGCGTGCATGGCCGTGCCCCTCGGCACACCCAGCATCCGGCCGAGCAGCGTCGTGGTGAGCGTTTTGAGGATCAGAAGCACGGTCAGGGCCAGCAGTACCCAGGGCAGCCAGCGCACCACGGCCTGCAGATCCAGCATCATGCCGATGACGACGAAGAACAGTCCCAGCAGCACGTCGCGGAATGGGGCGATCTCCATTTGCAGTTGCTGCCGGTGTTCCGTTTCCGCCAGCATGGCACCGGCCAGGAAGGCCCCCAGCGCGAGCGACAACCCGGCGTATTCGGTGACCCAGGCGGCTGCCAGGGCGAACAGCAGCGCCGTGAGCCGGAAGAGCTCCTGGGAGCCGTAGGCAACCAGACGGCGGAATAGTGGCCGCAAGATCCAGCGTCCCGTCGCCAGCATCAGCACGACGACCAGCGCGCCCTGAACGAGCGCTGCCATCACCGCCTGCCACGCCCCGGTATCCGCATCACCCCCCAGGACCGGGATCAGGATCAGAAAGGGGACAACGGCCAGATCCTGGAATATCAATACCGACACCGACAGCCGGCCATGGGGCTGGCCGATCTCGTCCCGGCGGGCCAGCTCCCGGCTGACCACGGCCGTGGAGGACAGTGCCAGTGCGCCGCCGAGCACGAAGGCGGCGGACGGTTCAGCGCCGAACAGCCACGCCAGAACGCCGCCGACGGCGGCGCTGACGGAGACCTGCGCCCCGCCAACGCCAAAGACCTGTTTTCGCAACAACCACAGTTGGGACAGCGAAAATTCTAGGCCGATCGTGAACAGCAACAGCACCACCCCGAATTCACCAAGGAAGTGGATGTCTGCCGTGTGCGGTAGCCAGGACAGGCCGTGGGGGCCAACGATGACGCCCACGACCAGATAGGCCAGCAGTGCCGGCAGCCCGAGTCGCGCGAATACAGCCAGTCCGACGACGGACGCGGCCAGAAGTATGATCACTCCGGTGAGAACGGTGTGTTCCATGTGCTGGCTTTTCGGCCTCCCCGTGATGGATGGTCCACTGTCTGCCGCGCGGTCGAACCGGGTACGCGAGCTGTGGCGACTCCCTGTCACTCCGGTGCCACGTCCGTGGCGGAGTCGAGACCCGCTTGCTCGCGCTGGTCGCCGCTCCGGGCGACGGGTTGTATACAGCCGTCACCGTCGACCGCGCGACCACGTCCGAGTCAGGGTGATCGTTTTCAGGGCTCGTCCTGGCCCGGTACCGGCCAGGGTGTCACGTCGACAGCTTCCTCGCCGCTCTCGTCCAGCGCGGCCGTCTCCACCTGGAGCGTGACGAAAAAGAAGCCGAATTGCTCTTTCAGCAGCTTTTGACCGGACTCCAGCACGGCCTGCGGGTCCGCGCCATCGGCGGTTCGCAGATGACCGGAGAAGACGTATCGCCCACTAGTCAGTGCCCAGGCATGGACATGGTGAGCGTCGGCAACCCCATCGAGCGCTACCAGCGCCTCGACGACCTCGCCCAGTTCAACGCCAGCCGGCGTGCCCTCCATCAGCAAATGGGCTGCATCTCGCAGGATGCCCCAACTCGCCCAGAGCAGGACCACGCCGAACCCCATGCCGAGGATCGGGTCGATGAGGACAAAGCCCGTGAAGTGGATTACCAGCGCCGTCACGATAATGAGCAGGCT
>JAASTB010000312.1 GCA_021767625.1 Wenzhouxiangella sp. | reverse complement strand
GAGCTCGAGGCGCTCAAGCCATCGGTCGCTGCGAGTTTCATCAGGATGGTCAACGAATACGCCAACTCGCACATGATCGGCTCGGCGATGGCCACCATCGGCAGGGCGTTCAAGCAGCGCCTGCTGGAACTCGGCGAGGAGAAGCTCGGGCCGCCGCCCGTGCCCTACTGTTTCCTCGCGCTGGGCTCGATGGCTCGCGACGAGCAGTTCCTCTACACCGACCAGGACAACGCCATGATCCTGGACGACGCCTTCGATCCGAAGGCGCACGACGAATACTTCAGGGAACTGGCGCAATTCGTCAGCGACGGCCTGCACAGGGCCGGCTATGTGTACTGCAAGGGCGACATCATGGCGACCAACAAGCAGTGGCGCCAGCCGCTCGAGGCCTGGAAGAAACAGTTCACCGAGTGGATTCGCAAGCCCAGCGCCGAGCGACTCCTGCACAGTTCGATCTTCTTCGATCTCGACGGCGTGGCCGGCGTCACCAGCATGGCCGACGAGCTCAAGAGCCTGATCGCGAAGGAGGCGAGTGTCCAGCCGATCTTCCTGGGCTGCCTGGCGATCAACGCCAACAACCGCACGCCGCCGCTCGGATTCTTCCGAGACTTCGTGCTCGAGCACGGCGGGCGCCACGAGAACTCGATCAACCTCAAGCGTCGCGGCACCGCGCCGCTGGTCGACGTCATCCGGGTGCACGCGCTGGCGGCCGGTTCGCAGTCGCAGAATTCGTTCCGCCGGCTCGAAGACACCGTGGCCGCCGGCTTTCTGACCGCCAGCATGGCCGCCGACCTGCGCGACGCACTGGAGTTCATCGCCATGGTGCGCGCTCGTCACCAGGCCTGGGACGCCGAGCGCGGCGGCGAGGCGAACAACAACATCGATCCCGAAACCCTTTCGGCTTTCGAGCGGCGCAGCCTCAAGGACGCCTTCAAGGTGCTGGCCAACGCCCAGAAGTTCATCCGTTTCCGCTACCGTCCGGTTCGCGGTCGCCAGTAGATGTCTTCACCGGATCGAAAGGCATCGCCCCCGACGCGCGACTGGCGGGAACGCTTCGCGGAGCTGGCCGCCGAAAGCCGGCAGGCGCCGCTCCGTGATTTCTACGCCCGCGGGATCCCGGCGGCCGACACGCCCCTTTCCGACGCGCCGCTGGTGGCGCTCGACCTGGAAACGACCGGTCTCGACCCGAAGCGGCACGGCATCGTCAGCATCGGCATGGTGCCGTTCTCGCTCGAGCGCATTCAGCCGGCGCAGGGCTATTACCGCGTTATCCGTCCGCGCCGGGAGATCGACGAGCACTCCATCACCATCCACCGGATCACGCACGAGGAAGTCGACGGCGCGCCGGACCTGGAAGACATCGTCGACGAGTTCCTCGAGGCGCTCTCGGGCCGCGTGGCCGTCGTCCACTACCACGCCATCGAGCGGCGGTTTCTCTACCAGGCCTTCATGAGGCGCTTCGGCGAGGGCGTCCTGTTCCCGCTGATCGACACCCTCCAGATCGAAAAGCAGGTCAGCCAGCAACGCACGCTCAACCCGCTGACCTGGTTCGGTCGCCGGCGGGTGTCGCTGCGCCTGGCCGACGCCAGGCGCCGCTACGGGCTGCCGGAGTATTCACCGCATCACGCCCTGACCGATGCCCTGGCCACGGCCGAGCTCTTCCAGGCCCAGGTCGCCCACCACGGGAGCCCCGACGATCAGCTCTCTCAGTGGTGGCTGTAGGCTGATCCGGAACCCGGAACCTGAAACCTGAAACCTGAAACCAGAAACCAGGTTCCGGCCCGTCCGCGCCCTACCAGTTCCCGTTCAGCGTCAACCAGATTTTCTGCACGTCGGCTCGCCCGTCGTCGCCGTCGAATTGCGCAGCCTTGACCTCGAGTGACAGGCCCGCAGGCAGCGGGCGCTTGACCATCAGGCCGTACTCGCGGCCGTAGTTGATCGAGCCGCGGTCGCTGCGGAAGTCGTGCAGTTTGACCAGGCCGGTCCAATGGCCGAGTTTCGTGCCGGCGGCCGCGTAGGTGTCGATGAGGCCGTTCGCCGGCGTGGACAGGAACTGGTCGGTCCAGCCGTTGTGCGCGTGCAGGGTGGCCAGCGGGGTCTGGAAAGCGTATGTTCCATCGCCGCCGAGCCGCTCGTGGCCGGCGAACCAGTGCCATGCCTCCAGCTTCTGCGCGATGCGCGCGTGCAGGTAGTTCTGTC
The DNA here is from genome assembly GCA_021767625.1 of Wenzhouxiangella sp. Lineage (GTDB taxonomy): Bacteria > Pseudomonadota > Gammaproteobacteria > Xanthomonadales > Wenzhouxiangellaceae > Wenzhouxiangella. The sequence continues at coordinate 1,043 of JAASTB010000312.1, read as the reverse complement.
CGTCGACGTCGTCGAGTTGGCGGATGCCGTCCTGGCGCGCGAATTCGAGGCGGTAGCTGAAGTCCTCGCGGCCCGGAATCGTGCCGGTCAGGCGCACGCCGAGGTTGCGGTGGGACGCCGGCCGGTCCTCGAAGTCGATGCGATGGGCATAGAAGGCCAGGGTGCTCTCGCCGATCGGCCGGGCGAAGGTGCCCATCCAGGCGTCGAGGTCGGCTTCTGCGAGCAGGTCATTGGGGTTCGACGGCCCGAAGATGCGGTGTGCCTTGTCCAGCCAGCGCAGGTCGATCCGCCACTCGGCGGCATCCAGGCCGAGCGCCACGGCATCGAAGGTCTGCTCGAGTTGGCGAAAACCGACATTGCCGAGGAAGCGCACGTTGTCTTCGACCAGGCGCTGCCGCCCCGCGCGCAGGCTGAAACGGCCTGGCTGTGAATAGCCGATCCAGGCCTCCGAGATGTTCTCGTCGTCGGGATCGGCGACGACCGGGTAGGCGGTGCGGCCGTTGGCGGTGGAGTTGAAGTCCTCGCTTCCGACGTGGCGGTTGGCGTGGGCGGTCAGGCCGAACTGCCAGCCTGACCAGTCGGGGCTGATGAGGCCGATGCGGGCGCGCAGGGTCGAGGCGGTCGCGTCCTGCGCGAATCGATCGTCATCGACGAGTTCGAGGCGATAGCGAAGATCGAGCGTCGGTTGCCAATCGTCGCCTTCCGCGGCGTGGCTGGACATGGAGACTGCGAGGGCCAGTACGAGGCCGAGGTGGACGGGGGCGCGCATAGTTGACTCCGTAATGCATCAATTGTGGCGCCAGTATGTCAGGGAGTGGGCTGGAGCAATTTGACTGGCGTCAAAGCGGGTGCTTCAGCACTCGCCGACGGATTTCAGGTTCTCGCGGTCGAGGATCTTCACTTCGCGGCGGCGGACTTCGATGACGCCCATGTCCTGCAGCCGGCCGAACAGGCGGCTGACCGTCTCCAGCACCAGGCCGAGGTAGTTGGCCAGGTCGGCGCGCGACATGGTCAGCGTCAGCTGGTCGGCGCTGCGGCCGAGG
>JAASTB010000311.1 GCA_021767625.1 Wenzhouxiangella sp. | reverse complement strand
CGCTGGCCATCGGCGAACCGCCGGCCACGCGCGGCTATACTCCTTCTGTGTTCGCCAAGATTCCCCAACTCGTCGAGCGTGCCGGCAATGGTGACCAGGGCCAGGGCGGCTCGATCACGGCCTTCTACACCGTGCTCACCGAGGGCGACGATCACAACGACCCGATCGCGGATGCGGCCCGCGCCATTCTCGATGGCCACATTGTGCTCTCCCGCGACATCGCCGACAGCGGCCGCTATCCGGCCATCGACATCGAGAGTTCGGTCAGCCGCGTGATGACAGACATCGTCGAGGACGACCACCTCGCCGCGGCGCGCCGCTTCAAGCAGATCTACTCGACCTACGAGCAGCATCGCGACCTCATCAGCGTCGGGGCCTACCAGCGCGGCTCCGACCCGCGGGTCGACGAGGCCATCGACTACCATCAGCGCCTCGAACAGTTCCTGCAGCAGAACATGCGCGAGGCCGTGTCCATGCAGGAGAGCACCCGGCAGCTCGAGGCCATGCTCCGACCGCGGGAGCGCGAGGACGCGGCGCCGGCTGCCCGGCAGCCGATCGCCACGGTTGACGGGGGTCGCCGATGAACAAGCGTCTCAAGCGCCTCGAGCCGGTTCAGCGACTCAGGCACTTTCACGAGCGCGATGCCGCGCGGCGCCTGGGCGAAGACCAGCGCGCACTCGACGCCCAGCGTTCCCGCCTCGAGGAATTGATCCGCTACCGGGAAGATTACCTGGCCCGCTACCAGCAGGTGCTCGCCGCCGGCGGGCTGGGCGGACAGCCCCTGCAGGAATACCGCGTGTTTCTCGAACGCCTGGACCAGGCGATCGCCCAGCAGCGCCTGAACGTGGAACGGGGCGAGCAGGCCTGCGTACAGGCCCGTGACCAGTGGCTGGCCACGCGCACCGACGTCAAGGTCATCGACAAGGTGGTGGAGCAAGGCCGCCAGTCGCTGGAGCGGCAACGGATGAAGCGCGAGCAGGGCGAGTCCGACGAGCGCGCGCAGTACCGCAAGCCGCCTGAACAGGGTTAGTCTCGCGCCGCTCGTGGGTCGGGACGTGGCGGGTGACAGGCCATGGCACGTTACCTGCATCTGCTTCATCAGACATGGTGATTTGATAGCGGTAAGCTGAATGCTCCCAGCCTCGATTGACAGCCTGATGCCGATGACGGCCGCCGACGCCCCCCCGGGCAAGGCGGGCGCGTCCGTGCTGTCGTCGCAGGGGCCTGGCAAGGGCGCGGAATCGGCCCTGAGCGCGTTCGCGGCCCTGCTGCAGTCGGGCCTGGCAGCGGTCCCCGCTGCGGATGGGGATGCCGGCCAGGTAGGCCTCGGCGAGTCCGATCCCGGCCTGCCCGCCATGCTCCCAGAACTGATCGACACGGCCGAGGGCTTGCCGCCGGGCGGCAAGATGTTGCCGGTGGCCGCCGCATTCGGCCAGGCGGGGCTGCCGACGCAGCCGTTGCCCATGACCGGTCAAAATCCGACCAATTTGGTCAAGGATGAGTCCGCCTCGGTCACGCTCGACGAGCTGGTGGGCGAGTTGCAGCTCGAGCAAAAGCCGATGGCGGCGCGCGATGTCGGGCGCATCCAGGCCGAGTTCGCCCGCCTGGTGGCGGCCGCGCGCCTGAACGCCACCGAGGCGCTGCCGGCCGATGCCGACCCCACCACGCTCACACCCCTGCAGGCCACGGCCGGCGAGTCCCGACCCACGGACCCGTCCCAGGCGCCCCGGCCGCTCTCGCTGAATACCCCGCTGCAACACGCGGACTGGAACAACCAGTTCGCGCAGCGCATCACCTGGCTCGCCAGTCACAAGATCCAGGCCGCCGAGTTGCGCCTGAATCCCCAGCACCTGGGGCCCATCGATATCCAGATCCGCATGGACGGTGACCAGGCCAACCTCGTGTTCGGTGCGGCGCACGCCCAGGTGCGTGACGCGATCGAAGCCGCCCTGCCTCGTCTGCGTGAGATGTTCGCGGCCCAGGGCCTCAACGTGGCCCAGGTCGACGTCAACCTCCGTGACGGTGGCGAGCGGCAGTTTGCCGGTGGCGAGGGCGGTAGCCACGGCAACGGAGGGGGTGCCGGGGGCACCGGCGGCGACGCCGATACGAATGAGCTGACTGGCGCTACGGGCCCCGTGGCGATTCAAGTCGCGAGCGGCCTGGTCGATCTATTTGCCTAGGGGCTGGTTGCGGTGGGATCCCGTGACTGTCTATACGCCGAATGACCGGACCGCCAGGACCGGCATCGAGATACACGAAACACCATAACAATCGACCGGGACGTCGAGACACGTCAGGGGTATGACGACTGCGGGCCCCTGCCCGCAGTTACGAGAGGATAGAGGCGGCAGGCGGCCGTCGCTTGAAGAAAAACGAGGCGACCATGCTTTCACGATTCAAGATCCGGACCCGCATCATCGTCGGGTTCCTGGTGGTGCTGGCCATCACCCTGGGCAGCCTGCTGCCCATCATGATGTTCGAGCTCAACCGGCTCGAGCAGCAGTCCACACAGAGCCGCCTGAACGCGGCCTACACCAGCGTGGTCTCGGCGCTCGACGCGAAGGGGCGCCAGGCCCAGGCCTTGAGCGCGTCGGTGGCGAACATCCCCGACGTGCAGCAGGCCATGGCCGCCGGTGACCGCGAGCGCCTGGCCGAGATGATGGTGCCCGTGTTCGCCGTGATGAAAGGCGAGTACGACGTGCGCCAGTTCCAGTTCCACACGCCGCCGGCGACCAGCTTCCTGCGCGTGCACAAGCCGGAGAAATTCGGCGACGACCTCTCCTCGTTCCGCGAGACCGTGGTGGTGACCAATACCGAGAAACGCCCGGTCTTCGGCCTGGAGCGCGGTGTCGCCGGCCTCGGGATCCGCGGCATGGTGCCGGTGTACGAGGCGGGCCAGCACCTCGGCTCGGTGGAGTTCGGCCTGTCCTTTGGCCAGCCGTTCTTCGACGAGTTCGTCGAGGCCAACCCCGAACTCGACATCGCCCTGCACATCGCCCGCGACAGCGGCTTCGAGACCTTCGCGTCCACCCTCGGGGCCTCCCTGCTGAGCGACGAAGAAATGCGCGCCGCCATGTCGGGGGCGAGCGAACGCCGTGACGCCGAGATCGGCGACAAGCCGGTCGCCGTCTACGGTCGTGCCGTCTACGACTTCTCGGGCAACCCCATCGGGGTCCTCGAACTGGCGCTGGATGTCAGCGAGGACGTGGCCCTGATGAACGATGCGCGCACCGAGGTCATCGGCGTGGGCATCGTCGCGCT
>JAASTB010000310.1 GCA_021767625.1 Wenzhouxiangella sp. | reverse complement strand
TTCCTGCTGCGCATCCACCAGGAGACCGTCGCCGGACTGCCCGATCCTGCGCAACGCAGCGCCGAGGGCCTGGTGGATTTCTGGCTCGAACGCCTGGTGGGCCGACCCGTGGCCTCGGGCCGCCGTTCGGAGCTGATCGACTTCATGCGGCAGAACGCCGCGGCCGACGCGCCGCTGGACATCACCAGCGGGCTGCCCGACGGGGACTGGAACTCGGGCAACCTGAGCGCCCACTACACGCCGTCGCGTCTGCGCGCCGCCGTGGCGCTGATCATGATGCTGCCGGAGTTCTACCAGCGATGAGACGCCGAGCCTTTCTCCAGGGCTGTTGCGCCGCGGCGCTGGCCGGGGCGGTACCGCTGACCACCTTCTGGCGTCCCGCGGCTGCAGCGGGGCGAACCAGCAACGACGTGATCGTCTACGTCTTCCTGCGCGGCGGGATCGACGGGCTGCACCTCGTGGTGCCCTATGCCGGCGTCGAGCGCGGCCACTACGAGCTGCTGCGCGACAACCTGGCCATTCCGGAGTCGAACCTGCGGCCGATCGATTCGCAGTGGGCCCTGCATCCGCGCGCCGGCGGCGGGCCGGGCGACGGCGTCGGCAGCCCGCCGAAGTGGCTGCACCGGCTGTGGGACGAAGGCCGCCTGGCCATCGTCCAGGGTTCGGGTATGCCCCAGCATCTCTCGCGCAGTCACTTCGACGCCCAGGCCTGGATCGACCTCGGGACGCCCGGCGACAAGAGCACGCCCGACGGCTGGCTGACCCGCTACCTGGCCGCCGCCGACGGACTGCCGAGTGCCGACATCGCGCCGGTGTTCGGCTTTTCCGACACGCGCCCGATGTCGCTGATGGGTTCGACCGCGGCGCTCACCGTCGCCTCGCCCGAGTCCTTCCGGGTCGACGGATTCCACTGGTCCTGGAACGAAACCAACCCGGATCTGGCCGGGCACCAGGCCGCGCACCGGCGGCTCGACGCGCTGTGGAGCGGCGGGGGCGCCAGCCCGCTGCTGCAGGCGGGTCGCGATACCGCCGACGCCCTGGAACAGATGCGGGAGATGGACTTCGACGGCTACCTGCCCGAGGGCGGCGCATCCTATCCCGGCGGGACGCTCGGCGACCAGTTCCGCAGCCTGGCCCAGCTGATCAAGCAGGACATGGGCATCGTCGCCGCCACCGTGGACTACGGCGGCTGGGACACCCACGCCGGGCAGGGCATGCCGCAGCCCGGCAATGCCAATCACTACGACTACTACGGCATTCGCGTCGAGGAGCTTTCGCGGGCGCTCGACGCCTTCTACACCGACCTTTCGGCCTCTTCCCAGGGCAACCTGATGAACCGCGTCAACGTGGTCGTGCTCAGCGAGTTCGGCCGCAAGGTGCGACCCAACGATGCCAGCGGCACCGATCACGGTCACGGCAACGTCATGCTGGCCCTCGGGGGGCGCGTCAACGGCGGCATGCACGGCAGCTTCCCGGGGCTGGATGCGGGATCGCTGTTCGAGGGCCAGGACCTGGCGACGACGACCGACTACCGGCAGGTCCTGGCCGAGGCCCTGGTGCGGCGGATGGGGCTGGCGCCGGCACAGCTCGATGCCGTGTTCCCGGAGTTCGGCAGCTACTCGCCGCTGGGCGTGTTCTCGACGGCCTGATCCGGGCGGGCTTCTTCCCGGCCCTTGCCGTCCAGTCCCCGAGCCTCGATCAGGTAGCGAATCTGCGGCTCCCGGCCGCGAAAGGCCTGCCAGGAAGCCATCGGCGCGCGCGAATTGCCGCGCGCGAGGACCTCGGCGCGGAGCCGTTCGGCCAGCTCGCGATCAATCGTCCCCTTCTCCTCGAAGGCCGCGAAGGCGTCGCTGGCGAGCAGCTCCGACCAGAGGGTCCTGAAGTCGCCGCCGTGACGCCGCCGGGCGAACACGCTGGCGAGTCCGCCGCCGTGGTGGCGGGCCGACACCAGGTCGGGAAGACGAAGGTCCTCGCGAATCCGCTTCTCGGCCTCCTCGAGCCCGGGAACGCGGCCTTGCGGCGCGCCGTGCAGCGCGAGGTCGAGTTCGATGGCGGCAATCAATTCCAGGGTTTCCAGTCCGGGCGTGGGGCGGTCCGCCCGCGCCAGGCTCGCGGCGACATCCCGACCCAGGGACTCGCTGCTTCGGTAGTGGCGCGCGTAGCCCGCGACGACTTCGGGGGCGAGCGCCCAGCGTTCGAACATCAGCGCCGGGAACTCGACGAAGTCGGTCGGCACGTTGGTGCCCGCCAGCGCCGCGTAGCTCACGTCCGAGAGCAGGCCGTGGAGAGCATGCCCGAACTCGTGAAACAGGGTGCGCACCTGGTCGACCGAGAGCAGTGCGGGCCCGTCGGCGGTCGGCGGAGGCAGGTTGGCGACCACGGCGAGTACCGGCAGCGTGCGCTTGCCGCTCTCGACGTCCTGCACCCGGTACTGGGAAGTCCAGGCACCGCCGCGCTTGCCGCGGCGGTGGATCGGATCGAGGTAGACGATGCCCAGCGCCCGGCCGCCGCGATCGATCACTTCGTAGGCTTTCATGTCCGGGTGCCAGGCCGGCAGGTCTTCGCGGGGGCGAAAGCGCAGCCCCCACAGGTCGGCGGCCAGGCCGAATGCGCCCTCGACGACCGCATCCAGAGGCAGCCATTGATCCGCTTGCCCGTCGGGCCCCTGTTCCAGCAGGCGCTGGCGGTAGTACCACCAATCCCAGGGCTGCAGATCGCCCTCGATGCCGTCGGCCCGGGCCAGCGCCCGGAGTTTCCGCTGCTCGGCTGCCGCGCGAACCGTCGCTGTATCGGCAAGCCGATCGAGCAGGACTTCCAGTGTTCGACGGTCCGGCAGGCTGGCGTCGTCGAGCAAGGCGTCCAGGTGGCTGTCGAATCCGAGCAGGGCCGCCCTTTCGGCCCGCAAGCGGGCCAGGCGGTCGATGATCCGCCCGAGGTCCTCGTCGCTCCGGAGGACGTCGCGGTAGCGGGTCATCCAAGCCCGGTAAAGCTGCCGGCGCTCGGCGCGTCCCGGGAAGTGGCGCATGAAGGGGTAAAAGCTGTGGGCATGAAGCGTAAAGGCCCAGCCGGACTCGTGGCCCCGATCGCTGGCCGCCTGCCGGGCCTGTTCGACGAGCGAGGCGGGTAGCTCCGCCAGTCGGTCGGGTTCGTCGATCAGCAGTTCGTGACGGTGGGTGGCAGCGCGGCGCTCTTGCCGATAGCGCTCATCGAGCTCGTCGATTCGGCGGTCGATCTCGGCGAGCTCTTCGAGACGATCGTCGTC
>JAASTB010000309.1 GCA_021767625.1 Wenzhouxiangella sp. | reverse complement strand
GGCGGCCGAGGACCTGGCCGCGCGCGTGGAACAGCTTCAGCAGACGTTCCGCGCCGAGCAGCTCGAGCAGGAGCTTGCCCTGCAGCGCGCCCGAGCCGAGGTTTCCGAGCAGCGCGCCAGGCGCCAGCAACTGATCAGCACGGCGTCGATCGTCTCGGTGCTCCTGCTGCTGTTGGTTCTGGGCCTGCTCTACAGCCGCTACCGGCTGGGCCGGCGGGTTTCCCACACGCTCGACCGCGCCGCGCGCACCGATCCGCTGACCGGTCTTTCCAACCGGCGCGACATGACCGAGCACATCGATCGCGCCATCCTTCGGCGCAACGAGGACAACGAGCCGGCTTCGCTGATCATGGCCGATATCGACAGTTTCAAGCGGATCAACGACACCCTGGGCCACCAGGTCGGAGACCAGGTGCTCGTTCACGTGGCCGAGTTGATCGGCAAACAGGTTCGCGGCGTCGACGTGACGGCTCGCTGGGGCGGGGAAGAGTTCCTGATCCTCCTGCCCGGCACCCGCGAGGAAGGTGCACGCTGCGTTTCCGAAAACCTGCGTCGGGTGGTCGGCGAGTCGCCGCCTCAGGTCAACGGCCGATCGCTTTCGCTGACGCTGACTTTCGGTGTGACCGAAATCGAGCCGGGCGCGAACTTCAACGACCTGGTCAAGCGCGTCGACGATGCAATGTACGCCGGCAAGGCGCGCGGCAAGAACCGCGTGGTTTCGGCCGGCGAGGTGGTGGCGTGAGTCAGCCGGGCCGCAAGGCCGTCGTGCTGCTGTCCGGCGGACTCGACTCGGCGACCGTCCTGGCCGAGGCGGTGGCGGCCGGCTTCGAGTGCCATACCCTTGCGGTGGACTACGGCCAGCGCCACCGTGCCGAGCTGGCCGCTGCGCGGCAGGTCAGCGAAGGCTTGGGCGCGGCTTCGCACCGGGTCGTCGGGGTGGACCTCCGGGCGATCGGGGGGTCGGCCCTGACCGACGACATCGACGTGCCCGTGGAGGAGGCTCCCGGCATTCCCCCCACTTACGTGCCCGCACGCAATACCCTTATGCTTTCCCTGGCCCTCGGCCATGCCGAGGTGCTGGGTTCGCTGGATCTGTTCGTCGGCGTCAACGCGGTCGACTACTCAGGCTATCCCGATTGTCGGCCGCAGTTCGTGGTGGCTTTCGAGGCGCTGTGCCAGGTGGCCACGAAAGTCGGCGTCGAAGGCGGGCGCTTTCGTGTGCACGCTCCGCTGATCAGCCTGTCGAAGGCCGACATCGTCCGTCGCGGAACGGCCCTGGGCGTCGACTATTCACGGACCGTTTCCTGCTACCAGGCGGATGAGGACGGGCGGGCTTGCGGGCGGTGCGACTCCTGCCGGTTGCGGCGCGTCGGTTTCGAAGCCGCCGGCATCGCCGATCCCACTCGTTACATGCACGACGACTGAGGTGTGAGTGTTGCCCCGGGCCGTCGGGTCGGTAAGATGACGCCTGAGAGTCGCTGCAAGAGGGGTCTTGCCAATGAGCGAGCGAACGCCGCCGGATGACGATCGCACGATCGTCGACGGTCAGGGGCAGGAGCACTTGCCGCACGACGATGTGCCGCATCGGATCGGCCCCTACCGCCTGATCCGAGAGTTGGGGCGCGGCGGCATGGGCAGGGTCTACCTCGCCGAACAGCTCGAGCCGGTCCAGCGGGAGGTGGCGCTGAAGCTCGTCGGCGAGCGCCGGGCGGGCGGCACCGCCGACGCCATGTTCGAAGTCGAGCGGCAGATGCTCGCGCGCATGCATCATCCAGCCATCGCCCAGGTGTTCGACGCCGGGACGGCGCCGGACGGGCGTGCCTGGTTCGCGATGGAATGGGTTCGCGGCGAGCCCATCGTCGACCACGTCGAGCGCCACGGGCTGTCCACGACCGAGCGCCTCGAGTTGTTCGCCCGGGTCTGCGCCGGCATCCAGCACGCCCATCAGCAGGGTGTGATCCATCGCGACATCAAGCCGGCCAACGTGCTCGTCGACCGCGTCGACGGCGTGTCCATGCCCAAGATCATCGATTTCGGAGTTGCCGCCGGCATCGTCGAGCACGACGGGCGCTCGCGATCGGATACCACCGACCGGGCCGGCACCCGCGGCTACATGAGCCCCGAACTCCTCGCCGGTCCGGCAGCCGAAGTCGATACGCGCACCGATGTCTACTCGCTCGGGGTGCTGCTGTTCGAGCTGCTCACCCACCGGCGCCCGCCGCCGGCCGGCGACACCGCGGCGCTCGACAGCATTCGGAAGATGATGGTCGGATCGTCGGTTGCAGGCAGTGAGCTCGATGCCGGGGCCATGCGCTCGGGCGAGGAGGCGCGCCACCTGCCGAGGGAGCTGCGCTGGATCCTGGCCCGCGCGCTCGCACCCGACCGCGAGGAACGCTATGACTCGGCCGCCGCCCTGGCCGCCGACCTTCGGCGTTACCTGGCCAACGAAGTGGTCGAAGCCGTACCGGCTGGCCGGGGCTACCGATTCAGGAAGTTCCTGGCGCGTCACGCACTGGCGGTCGGCGCGGCCGCCACGGTATCGCTGGCGCTCGTCGTCGGGCTCGTCGTCGCCGTATACGGCTTGCTCGAGGCGCGGGCCCAGGCCGACCGGGCCGAGCAGATCGCTTCGTTCACCACGCGGATGCTCTCGTCGATCGACCCCCGGATCGCCGACGGCGCCGACACGCCGGTTCTGGATCGGGTGCTCTCCGATGCGGCCGAGCGCGTGCGCGAGGAGCTGGCCGGGCAGCCCGGAATCCGTGCCGAGATCGAACGGACCATCGGTGGCGTCTACGCCACGATCGGCCAGCACGAGCGCGCGCGGCAACACCTCCAAAGCGTGCTGGAGCTGCTGGCCGGCGATCGTTCGAACGAAAACTACCTCGAGGCCGGCGCCGAGCTGAGCCTGATCGATATCCAGCAATCGAAGATTGCTGCTGCCGAGCAGCGCATCGACCAACTGCTCGAGATCGCCGAACGGCATCGCCCGGAAACCCGCGAAGCCTGGCTGGACCTGCTGTCCATCCGGGGCAATATCCGCTACGAGCAGGCGCGCTACGAAGACGCGCTCGCCATATATCGGCGAATCCTCGAAGAGATCGGTCCCCGCCCGGACGACGCGACACGATCGATTCGAATCGGCGTGATGCGGCAGATGGGGCAAGCGTATTCCGAGATGCACCGCCTGGAGCGAGCCGGTGAATGGTTCCAGGCGGCCATCGACGCGGCGCGAGCATGGGACGATCCCACGGCGCGAACGATCCAGGCCGAGC
>JAASTB010000308.1 GCA_021767625.1 Wenzhouxiangella sp. | reverse complement strand
GCGGCCGGCCCCGGGCAGGTCGTGGTTTTCTCCCGCGATGCTGTAACGGGACAGTTGTTGTACCGACAGAACCTTGCGAGTGGAGATATCGACCCGCTCGGCAACGAGGTGGACGGCATTGCCAATGCGTCCGCGCTGGCGCTCGCGAGCGACGACGCCCAGGTTTATGTGGCCGGGCAGGCGGACAATGCCGTGGCGATCTTCAACCGCAATGCCGATCCCGACGCCCATGGTCAGTTGACCTTCTCCGTGCGGCACGTCAGCGGCACGGGTGCGTTCACCGGGTTCAGCGCGCCTTCGAGCCTCGCGCTTTCCCCCGACGATGCCCACCTTTATGTTGCCGGGCGCGACAGCAACAGCGTTGCCGTCCTGACCCGATCGGGTAGCGGCGCACTGGCCATGCAGCAAGTGCTCGAATCGGGCAGCAACGGCGTCTCCGGCCTGGAGGCTCCCCTGAGCCTGGTCCTGAGCAACGATGGTGCCCTTGTCTACGTGGCTTCGAGCTCGGACGGCACCGAGCCCGAACCGGGTACGCTGACCACGTTGCGGCGCCAGACCGATTCGGGCAGCGCCGAGTACGGCAACCTCGCCTTCGAGGAGGTCAAGCGCAACGACATCGGCGGCGTAACCGGCCTGTGGGGCGCCACCGGCGTGGCGGTCAGCCCGGACGATGCGCACATCTATGTCGCCGCCCGTTTCGATCAGGCGGTCAGCGTTTTCGCCCGCGACCTGCTCGCACCCGAGAATCCGCTGCTCGATAGCCCGACGCATGCGGTCGAGACCTGGAGTCCGCTTTCCGAAGTCACCGTCAACTGGAGCGGAGCGCAGGATCTCGATCCGACCGGTCTCAATCCGGGATCGGGCCTCGCCGGTTACTCCATCGTTTTCTCGAGAGGGCCGCAGACCGAGCCCGACGAGCGGATCGACGTGCCCCAGACCAGCGATCCCCACCAGGCCGTCTCCGCGCCCCTGGCCGACGGCACCGATCACTGGTTCCACTTGCGCAGCTGCGACAACGCGGGCAATTGTTCCGCCAAGGTATCGCTGGGGCCGCTTTGGATCGACGCCACCGCGCCGGTCGGCCCGACCGGGCTCGACAGCACCAGCCACGAGGCCGGTGAGCCGGCCATTCCCGACAACATCATCGATGTGATCTGGACGGCGGCCGTCGATCAGGGCGATGCGCCCAGCGGCCTGGCCGGCTACAGCTATGCATTCAACCAGGTGCCCGACGGCGAGCCGAACACCGACCTGGATCTCGGTCCCGGGGTCACGGCCGTGAGCAGCGATGTGCTCGACGACGGTCTGTGGTGGTTCCACATCCGCGCGATCGATACGGCCGGCAACGCCGGACCCGTGCAGAGCATCGGGCCCTTCGGTGTCGGTAACGACGTCACCTCGCCCACGGTCCGCGACGTCACTGCGGTGGCCGGCCCCAACGGTGCGGCCCTGACCGCCGGAGCCGCCATCGACAGCGCGGTTACCCAGCTGATCGTTCGTTTCGACAAGCCGATGGAGGCGGGTTCCGCCGGCAGCCTGGGCAACTACAGGCTGCTCGCCGGCTTCGTCGATCCGGCGACGGTTTCCTGCGCCTCACCGGACAGCGGCGAACTCGCCCAGGCCGACTACGTCGGTTCGGACCGGCATGCCGTGCTGCGCGTGGCCGATCCCACGGGGCTGCCTGCAGGCGACTACACCATCGTGGCCTGCGAGGCCCTCGAGGACTTCAACGGCAACGGCCTGGACGGCGACGGCGACGGCGTGGCCGGGGGGCACTTCGGCCTGCCGTTCACCGTCTCCTGGGACAACCAGCTGCCCAACCCCAATTTCGATGCGGCGCTGTCGGCGGCGAACTGGGGTGTCAACGTGGGCCAGATCGTTCATGCTCCCGACGTCGACATCGACGAAATCGCGACGTCGGGTTCGGTGGTGATCGATGTGGCCGACGGCGATCCCACCGAGTACGCCGTCTCGCGTTGCGTCAATCTCGACTCGGGCGTCCAGGCCGGCTATGCGCTTCAGGCGCGGGTGCGGCTCGACGACATCGGTACCGACCCCAACCCGGTGGCGGCCACCGCTTCGATGACCTTCCACAGCGGCGCCGGTTGCGGAGACACCCTGCAGGGCTTCGTCTCCAATGCCGTCGAGGGCGATACCGGCGGTGCCTGGATACCGCTGAGCACGTCGATTTCGCCCGGCGCGGTCGCCGGAGCCGGTTCGGTCCTGATCTCGCTCGATCTTTCCTTCCCCTCGGGAGAGGCTTTCCCGCTGACGGCCTGGTTCGACAACGCCAGCTTCTTCGCCTTCGGCCAGGGAGAGCTGCCGACGGAACCGCCGCAGATCGTTCGCGTGCTGTCCACGCATGCGGCCGAATACGGCGATCTCGGACAGCCGCTGCCCACCGAGGCCGCCATCACCCAGCTGCTGCCCGAGTTCTCCCGCGGCGTTTTCACCTCCGCCGGCGGTACCGATCCGGGCGCGGCCAACAATGCCGACAACTACCGGCTGTTCGACCTGGCCGGCGGCGGCGATCCGGATTGCGATCAGCCCGGTGATTTTGCCCTGGACGCCCTGGTTTCCTACCAGGCGGCGCGCAAGCGATCCGTGGTGCGACTCGCCGGCGACCAGGCCCTGCCCGCCGGCCGCTACCGGCTGGTGGCCTGCGGCGAGATCCGCGATTTCGACAACAACCAGCTCGACGGCGGTGGCGACGGCACACAGGGCGTGGACTTCAAGCAGGACTTCGAGGTCGCCGCGACCAACGTGCTGCGCAATCCCAACCTCGACGGAACCGCGGGGCAGTGGCTGCTGGACGCCACGCCCGGCGGCGGCGAGATTCGCTGGTCGGCGGCCGACGCCGATGCCTTGGTGAGTTCCGGCGCCCTTCGTGTGCAGCATCCCGGCGGCAGCGCCTCGACTTACGGCGCCAGCCAGTGCGTGAGCGTGTCGGGGCAGTCCGGGCTGGTGTCGCTGGGCGCGCACGTGCTGGTCAACCAAGCCTTCGGGACCGCGCCGGAAGTCACCGCCCGCGCCACCTTCTATCCCCAGGCGGGCTGTTCCGGGACATCGACGGGGCAGATCGAATCGATCGAATCCGTTCCCCACGGCGCAGGACAGTGGCGAGCCATGTTCCGGCGACTGCCCGAAATGCCGGCCGGTTCCGTGTCGGCGCGCGTCGAGTACACGATTGCGGCCGACGACAGCGCGCCGGTGGACGTGTGGATCGATCGACTGCTGCTGCGCTTCGGCGCTGCCGACGTCATCTACCGGAATCGTT
>JAASTB010000033.1 GCA_021767625.1 Wenzhouxiangella sp. | reverse complement strand
TCCTCGAGCGCGTCGGCCAGGCCGGCTTCGTAGAACCGTTCGCCGTGTTCGGGCGTGGCCCGGTGCGGTTCGGAGCCGATGCGGCCGTCGGGAAAGTGCTTGCGGTAGTCGGCGGCATCGCGAATCGGTCCGTCGGGTGCACGAACTGGATCGAGCTCACCGGCACGGACCTTGTCGGGGTAGGCATACCAGGTCAGCGCAATTTCGGACGGTGTGGCGTGGCTGCCGTCGGCGTCACCGTAGAGTTCGCGCGCCAGGGCCTGAACGCGCTTGCCGGCAAACCAGTTGCCCATCTTCATGCACAGGCCCGACGGGCGCCGCTCGAGGCTGGATTCAGCCCAGATTTCGGCGAATGCCGCGTTCACCGTGGCGATATTGCCGCCATGGCCGTTGAGGAAGTAGAAATGCGTAAACCCGTGGGCGGCCAGGGAGGTCACCACGTCGTTCACCACGGCCATGAGCGTGGACGGACGCAGGGTGATCGATCCCGGAAACCCCAGGTGGTGCTGGGCCATGCCGATGCTCAGGGTCGGCCCGACCAGGATGCCCGCCTCGGACATGCCGGCTGCGATGGTTTCCGGGCAGATGGCATCGGTGCCGATCAGGCCCGTCGGCCCGTGCTGCTCCGTCGAGCCGATGGGAAGGACGATGCCGGTCGATTGGTCGAGATAGGACTCGACTTCCGGCCAGGTCGCGCGTTGGAGAAACATACTCGAATTCCTTGGCGATGAATTGGGTCGATTATGCCTGCGGGCCGGCCCGGGCTCAGGTCGTGATGCGCCGAATGACGGGACGTACGGGTCCGTCGCAGGCTGCGAGGTGACCGACCAGGCCGTCGGGAAGCGCGAGGCTCGCCAGCGCCATTGCGCGCCCGCCTTCCCAGTCCGCCGGGAGCCGGCGGATGGCGGGCGGCTGCCAATCCAGGGCGATCTCGCCGAGGCAGCCGGCCAGACCGCAACCCCTGGCCTTGACCAGGGACTCGCGCGCCGTCCACTGCTTGAGGAACTGGCTCGAGCGAAAAGGCTCATCCAGGCCGACGATCCATTCAGCCTCGTCGGGCGAGAGGAAGCGCCGGGCGAGCAAAGGGGCGCGCGGCAGCCGCCGCTCGACTTCGAGATCGATACCCACGGCGACTTCCACGGCCACGGCCACCGCCAGCCAGTCACCGGAGTGCGAGAGGTTGAATTGCAGGGCGCTGTCTGCGTGAGCGCCGCCGAGCATGGGCTTCCCGCGCTCGCTGCGAACAATCTCCAGAGACTTGCCGGGGCAGCCGAGGTAGGCAGCGAGCAACAGGCGCAGGAAGAACTGCTGCTGCACCCTTTGACGCAGGATGCGTTCGCGCCGGTTTTCGCCTCGCGGACCGGCGTCCAGCGGCATCTCGCTCAGGCGGGTAATCCAGACGTCGACTTCGCCGCCGGCAGGCATGGGGCGCGAGCGGATGGGCAGGCGGACGGTTTCGATGCTCATGGCAGGGCTCCGAAGCCAGGCGTCCCCGCCACTCCGAAGCCGCCGCGGTCTCGTGCATGCTCGAGGTCAGCGGGAACCACTCCTCCAAGGGCGTAGACCGGCAGCGGAGCGCGCCGGCACAGGCGAGCGAAAGCTTCCCAGTCGAGCGAGCGGGCACGGGGAAGACCGCCGTCGGCACTATCGGGAGAGAGCGTGACGAAATCCAGGGCCAGCGCCCCCGCCCGCGCCAACTCCGCTGCATTCCGGCAAGATGCAGCAACCAGGAAGTCGCCCCCCAGCGGCCGCCCGGAGAATTCGCGCAGTCGCTCGCCGGCCAGTTGGACGCCGTTGGCGCCGCTTTGAAGCGCCAGCTCGGGCTCACCGCAGAGCAACCAGCGCGCGCCGGAGTCGGACATGAGCCTTCCGAACTCACGGGCCAGGTCGACTCGATCAGCACGATCGAGGGACAGGGCTTGCAGCTGGAAGAACCGGATGCCGCGCTCGAGGCATCCCTCGGCCCATCTCAGCACGCCGTCGGGAGCGCCCAGGGCGTCGGAATCGGGCGTGATGGCGTAGTAGGGGTCGAGGGTGAAGGCCCGCACGATGGGCCGGTCCGCCGCCGGCATCGGTAGGGCGGCCATGTCGCTTTCGGTAACCCACTGCAGCGACTGACCTTCCTGCCCCACCGGCTCGCCGCTCCAATCGTCCACCGTGTAGAGCTGCAGGCGCACCGTGAGCTCGGGATAGTCGTGCGTCAGCGCCAGCCAGGGTCGGGCCGAAATGACGTCGATGGCCAGCTCTTCGGCCAGTTCGCGGGCAAGCGCCCGAATCCCCGACTCGCCGGGCTCGCGCTTGCCGCCGGGGAATTCCCAGGTGCCGGCAAGGTGCTTGCCTTCGGGCCGCTCCGCCAGGAGGACGCGCCCCCGCTCGTCGCGGACGATCCCCGCGACGACTTCGATCAGCTCGCCGGAGTCGAGCGACTCACCGGTCACCCACCGCCTCTCAGGACAGGCGACCGTGGCACTGCTTGTACTTCTTGCCCGAACCGCAGGGACAGGGCTCGTTGCGCCCGACCTTGCGGCCTTCGCGCACGAAGGTGTCCGGCTTGGCGTCGCCCTGCTCGCCGGCCTGCCCGCCTGCCGGCGCGGCACCGCCGGTGGCCGACTGGGCCTCGGCGTGCTGGAACTGCATGGGGGCCTCGCGGCGGCGTTGCTGGTCGACCGCTTCGACGTCGTCCTCGCTGCGCACGCGCACCCGCGCCAGGCCCTTCATCACTTCGTGCTTCATGTTGTCGAGCATTTCGGTGAACATCTCGAAGCCTTCGCGCTTGTACTCCTGCTGCGGCTTCTTCTGGGCGAAGCTGCGCAGGCTAACGCTGCGGCGCAGGTAGTCCATGCTGGCGAGGTGTTCCTTCCACTGCTGGTCGAGAATCGACAGCATCAGGGCCTTTTCGAACTGCCGCATCACCGAGGAGCCGACCATTTCTTCCTTGGCCCGGTAGTGCGCCTCAACGGCCTCCATGACCTTGCGGCGCAGACCTTCCTCGGCCAGGTCGTCGTCTTCCTCCAGCCAGCGCTGGATGGGCACCTCGATCCCGAACTCCCCCTCCAGGGCGCGTTCGAGGCCTTCGGTATCCCACATCTCGTCGATGGATCCCGGCAGCACGAACTGGCTGATCAGGTTGTCGAACACTTCCTCGCGAATCGAGTCGATCGTGTCCTTGATGTCGTCGGCTTCCATCAACTCGTTGCGCTGCGAATAGATCACGCGGCGCTGATCGTTGGCCACGTCGTCGTATTCCAGCAGGTGCTTGCGCATGTCGAAGTTGTGCGCCTCGACCTTGCGCTGGGCGTTCTCGATGGCGCGGTTCACCCAGGGATGCTCGATCGACTCGCCGTCGCGCATACCCAGCTTCTGCATCATGCCGCTCATCCGGTCCGAGGCGAAGATGCGCATCAGCGGATCCTCGAGCGCCAGGTAGAAGCGGCTCGAGCCCGGATCCCCCTGGCGGCCGGAACGCCCGCGCAGCTGGTTGTCGATGCGGCGAGACTCGTGACGCTCGGTGCCGATGATGTGCAGCCCGCCGGCCTCGATGACCTGGTCGTGGCGCTTCTGCCAGTCTTCCTTGACCTTGCGGCGCTCGTCCTCGCTGGCGTCCTCGCCCAGGTCGCGCAATTCTGCCTCCAGGTTGCCGCCCAGGACGATGTCCGTGCCGCGGCCGGCCATGTTGGTGGCGATGGTGACGTTTCCGGGACGGCCGGCCTGCTCGATGATGTGCGCCTCGCGCTCGTGCTGCTTGGCGTTGAGCACCTCGTGCTTGATCCCGGCTTTCTTGAGCTCCCGGGAGATGAGCTCGGAGTTCTCGATCGAAGTCGTGCCCACGAGCACGGGTTGTCCGGCGGCCACCCGGTCCTTGATGTCGGCGACGATCGCGTCGAACTTCTCCTGCTTGGTCAGGAAGACCAGGTCGGCATTGTCCTGGCGGACCATCGGCTTGTGCGTGGGAATGACGACCACTTCCAGGCCGTAGATCGACTGCAGCTCGTAGGCCTCGGTGTCGGCCGTGCCGGTCATGCCCGAGAGCTTGTCGTAGAGCCGGAAGAAATTCTGGAAAGTAATCGAGGCCAGCGTCTGGTTCTCGCGCTGGATGGGCACGCCTTCCTTGGCCTCGATGGCCTGGTGGAGCCCCTCGGACCAACGCCGGCCCGGCATGGTTCGGCCGGTGAACTCGTCGACGATGATGACCTCGCCGTCGTTCACGATGTAGTCGGTGTCCTTGTGGAACAGGTGGTGCGCGCGCAGGGCGGCATTGAGCGTGTGCATCAGGCTCAGGTTGGCCGAGTCGTACAGGCTCGCGCCGGTTTCGATCATGCCGCCCTCGGCCAGCAGGTCTTCGACCTTGGCCATGCCCTCTTCGGTGAGGTAGACCTGCTTGGTTTTCTCGTCGATGGAGAAGTCCCCGGGACCGTCCTCTTCCACCTGCGGCTGCAGCTGGGGGACGATTCGGTTCATCTTCACGTAGATGTCCGGGCCTTCGTCGGTCGGACCGGAAATGATCAGCGGCGTACGCGCTTCGTCGATCAGGATGGAGTCGACTTCGTCGACGATGGCGAAATGCCGGCCGCGCTGGACGCGCTGCTCGAGCGAGAAGGCCATGTTGTCGCGCAGGTAGTCGAAGCCGAATTCGTTGTTGGTGCCGTAGGTGACATCGGCATTGTAGGCCTCGCGCTTGGCGTCCGGGCTCATGCCGGGAACGGAAACGCCGACGGTCAGATCCAGGGCCGAGTAGATCGGCTTCATCCATTCGGCGTCACGGCGCGCCAGATAGTCGTTGACCGTCACCACGTGAACGCCCTGGTCGGGAATGGCGTTGAGGTAGACCGCCAGGGTGGCCACCAGGGTCTTGCCCTCGCCGGTCTTCATTTCGGAGATCTTGCCCTGGTGTAGCACCATGCCCCCGATCAACTGGACGTCGAAGTGGCGCATGCCCAGCGTTCGCACGGACGCTTCGCGCGCGGCCGCGAAAGCTTCCGGCAGCAGGTCGTCGAGACTCTCGCCTTCGCCGTGACGCCGGCGGAATTCCGATGTCTTGGCCTTGAGTTCCTCGTCGCTGAGCTTCTGGAATTCCGGCTCGAGGGCGTTGATCGCCTCGACATCCTTGTAGAGGGCCTTGATGAGCCGGTCGTTGCGGCTGCCCACCACCTTGGTGATCAGGGATTTCAGCATGGATTGTCCGTTGACTTGAGAAGTGGTTCTTCCGAAGTGACTTTACTTGGGGCCGGCACCCCGGAGGTGCAAGCGCAGCCTGCCATTGTAGCCCGCCAGGCCGTTAAACTACAGGCTCCGTCCGCGAAGGAGCCGACCAATGACCCGGGATGGCAGAAAAGAGCGCGAAATTGCCGACGTCTCGCAGGCCCACGAGGGCCTCAGCAGGCTGCTTGCAACGGCCCGCGCTCTCGACCGGCTGGACGCCAGCCTGCGCCAGGTCCTGCCCGGCAGCATGCGCGAGAACATCGGCGTGGCCTGCATCGAGGGCAAAACACTGGTACTGGCCGCAACCAGCCCCGCCTGGGCCAGCCGCGCCCGCCTGATGGCCGACGATCTCCTGCGCGAAGCCAACCGCCAGCTCGACGAACGGCTGGATGGGACGCGGGTCATCGTGGTCCCGAGGCTCGGTTAAACCTGAAACCTGAACGAAAAACGGGCGCCTGAGCGCCCGCCTTCGTCGGAATATTCGCTACACGATCAAACTGCCTGTGCCGGCTGTACGTAGGAAATCGGCGCCGGGCGGTCGTCCTCGAACGTGACCTCTTCCCAGGCTTCCTGGTCGGCCAGGACCTGGCGGACGAGCTGGTTGTTGAGCTCATGACCGGACTTGTGGCCGAAGAAGGCGCCAATGGGGTTGCGGTTGAGCAGGTAGAGATCGCCGATAGCGTCGAGCACCTTGTGCTTGACGAATTCGTCCTCGTAGCGCAGGCCGTTCTCGTTGAGCACGCGATAGTCATCGAGCACGACGGCATTGTCCAGGCTGCCGCCCAGCACCAGGTTGCGCTGGCGCAGGTATTCGATATCGCGCATGAACCCGAAGGTACGGGCGCGCGCCACTTCCTTGAGATAGGAGGTGGTCGAGAATTCGACGTCGGCCTTGCACGAATGCGAGCGAATGACCGGATGGTCGAATTCGATGGTGAAATTCACGCGGAAGCCTTCATGAGGCTCGAAGCGGGCCCAGCGATCCTCGTCGCGCACTTCGACCGTCTTCTTGAGCCGGATGAAGCGCTTGGGTGCGTTCTGCTCGGCAATGCCGGCGGACTGGATCAGGAAGGCGAAAGGCCCGGCGCTGCCGTCCATGATCGGCACTTCGGCGGCGCTGAGGTCGACGTAGAGATTGTCGATGCCCAGGCCGGCCAGGGCCGACATCAGGTGCTCGATCGTGGCCACACGCACGCCAGCGTCGTTGACCAGGGTGGTCGAAAGCGCCGTGTCGCGCACCAGGTGCGGTTCGGCCTTGATTTCGGCGACCGGGTCGAGGTCGACGCGACGGAAAACGATGCCGCAGTTGGCCGGTGCCGGTCGAAGGGTCATCAGCACCTTCTCGCCGGTGTGGAGGCCCACGCCGGTGGCGCGAATGACGTTCTTGAGAGTTCTTTGTCGGATCACTGCGTTGACCGATTGCTGGTTGACGCCGCGGAGCATAGCACAGGCCCTTGTAGTAAAAAAGCAATTTTTCGTGAAAAGTGCCACATCTGTTGCCCAAAAACCACACTCCGGGTCGTTTTTTTGTCACAAACCGGCCGGCGGGGCTTTCGTGGCGAGTCGAAAGCCCCTGCCGGCGGTTCGTTTTCCAACTACCGCATTCGGCTTGAAGTGCTCCCCGATTGCGCTTCAGTCGGCCTGATTGCGCAAGAAAGCCGGAATGTCGAGGTAGTCCATTTCCTTCTGTTCTCCAAAGAGCTTGCGGCTTTCGCCCGTCTCGGCCTGTTCCTGGCTGTGAGCGGCACGGGAAGGCGTCTCCTCCTCCTCGGTGGCGCGGAACGCAGGGCGGTTATCGGTACCGGTGCGGACGACCTTCATCGGCCGCTCCTCGCGCTTTGGGCGCTGCGACCCCAGCCCCGTGGCGACGACCGTGACGCGAAGCTCGTCGTTCATGTCCGGGTCGATGACGGTGCCGATGACGACCGTGGCATCCTCGCTGGCCAGGTCGGCGACCGTGGTGCCGACTTCCTCGAACTCCTTCATGCTCAGGTTCATGCCGGCGGTGACGTTGACCAGGATGCCGCAGGCACCGTTGAGGTCCACGTCCTCGAGCAGCGGCGAGCCGATGGCCGATTGCGCGGCCATCAGGGCGCGATCTTCGCCCTTGGCGGTGCCGGCACCCATCATGGCCATGCCCATCTCGCTCATCACGGTGCGCACGTCGGCGAAGTCGACGTTGATCAGGCCCGGTCGGGTGATCAGTTCCGCGATGCCCTGCACCGCGCCCGAGAGCACCTGGTTGGCCGACTTGAAGGCGTCGAGCAGGGTGATTTCCGAGCCCAGCACGCTCAACAGCTTGCCGTTGGGAATGGTGATCAGGGAGTCGACGTGGTGCGACAGCTCGTCGATGCCCTGCTGCGCCACGGCGCTGCGGCGCTGGCCCTCGAAGGGGAAGGGCTTGGTGACCACGGCCACCGTGAGGATGCCCATCTCCTTGGCCGTCTGCGCAACCACGGGTGCGGCTCCCGTACCGGTGCCGCCGCCCATGCCGGCGGTGATGAAGACCATGTCGCAACCTTCCAGCATCTCGCTGATGCGGTCGCGGTCTTCCAGGGCCGATTGACGGCCGACCTCGGGGTTCGCGCCGGCGCCCAGGCCCTTGGTCACGCCGGAGCCGATCTGAAGCGTGGTCTTGCCCGAGAAGTTGCGCAGCGCCTGCGAGTCGGTGTTGACGCAGATGAACTCCACGCCCTCGATGGCCGACTCGACCATCTGGTTGACGGCGTTGCCGCCGCCTCCGCCGATCCCGACGACCTTGATGGTCGCTCCGGGTGTGTAGTTTTCGATCAGTTCAAAAGGCATGTCGGTTTCTCCTTTCGCTCGCCATTAACGATCAACAGTCCGGCTTATCCGGATTACTCACTTGTAGGGATGGCGGCACGCGCCTTCTTGCCGGACGCTTTGTGCCGCTCCCATGCCTTGCCCGAGGTACATCGAGTTCGGGCAAACACTCGCGGGAATGATCATTCCCATTTCAAAACTCCCCCTGGAACCAGTTCTTGATCCGGTTCCAGAGACTCTCTCCGCCGCGCGCCAGTCCAGTGCGACGCGGCCCTTCCATACGGCTGCCGTAGATCAGCAGACCCACGCCAGTCGAATGAATCTGGTTGTTGACGACCTCCGAGAGGCCGGTAACGTGCTGCGGCGCGCCCAGGCGCACCGGCATGTGCAGGATTTCCTCGGCCAGTTCGACCACGCCCTCCATCTTGGAACCGCCGCCCGTCAGCACCAGGCCGGCCGGAATCCGCGACTCGAATCCGGACTGGCGAAGCTGCTTGTGGACGTGGTGGAACAGCTCGCGATAGCGCGCCTCGACCACTTGCGCGAGCGTCTGGCGCTCGAGCCGTCTCGGCGGCCGGTCGCCCACGCTCGGCACCTGGATGGTTTCGTCGGAGCTGGCCATCTGCTCGAGCGCGCAGGCGTACTTGATCTTGATCTCCTCGGCGTGCACCGTCGGCGTGCGCAGGGCCACGGCGATATCGTTGGTGACCAGGTCGCCGGCAATCGGAATGCAGGCCGTATAGCGGATGGCGCCCTCGGTAAACACGGCGATGTCCGTGGTGCCGGCGCCGATGTCGACCAGGGCGATGCCGAGATCCTTTTCGTCCTCGCTGAGCACCGCGTAGCTGGAAGCGAGCTGCTGCAGGATCAGGTCGTCGACCTGCAGGCCGCATCGCGCCACGCACTTGGTCACGTTCTGGACCGCACTCACTGCCGCGGTCACCAGGTGAACGCGTGCTTCGAGACGCACGCCCGACATCCCCACCGGCTGGCGGATGCCGTCGGTCGAGTCGATGACGTATTCCTGCGGCAGCACGTGCAGGATGCGCTGATCGGCCGGAATGGCCACCGCCCGCGCCGACTCGAGCACCCGCTCGACGTCGCCGTCGGTGACCTCCTTGTCGCGGATCGCCACCGCGCCGTGGGAATTGAGAGAGCTGATGTGGCTTCCCGCGATGCCGGCGAACACCGAATGGATCTGGCAGTCGGCCATCAACTCTGCTTCCTCGATGGCGCGCTGGATCGACTGTTCGGTCGACTCGATGTCGACCACCACGCCGCGCTTGAGACCGCGCGAGGGATGCGATCCCAGGCTGACCACCTCGACCTGTCCGTCCGGCTGGACCTCGCCGACGATGGCGACGATCTTGCTGGTGCCGATGTCCAGTCCGACGACCAGTGACTTGTCCGGTCGTTTAGCCATGACTCGCTCGCTCTCCCGTTGTCGTTGTCGTTTCGTCGTTGTCGTCCGCGCCACCGGTATCGGCCCAGCGCACGGCCAGTCCGTTGGTGTAGCGCATGTCGATCAGGCGGATGGGCCGCTCGAGGTCGTTGAGCGCCGCCTGCGCGCCGATGTAGCGGTCGAGCCGCTTGTCGACCTGCTCGCGTCCGAGCACCAGCGTGACGTCGTTGTCGAGCACGACGCGCCAGGCGCCCCGCTCGTCGACGGCGAGCTCGACCACGTCGCGCCCCACGCTGCCGAGCCGGCGCCTGAGGTCCTGCCAACGCTCGAGCACGTCGCTGCCGCGCGACTCGGGGCCGTGCAGCCTGGCCAGCCCCTGCATGCCTTCGCTTCCGCTCACGCTGAAGACCTCGCCGCGATCGCTGAAAAGGCGATCGTCGTTCCAGCGCGCCACCGGGCGGTGCTCGGTGATATCGATGAGCAGGGCATCAGGCCATTCACGACTGACCTCCGCGCGCGCCACCCAGGGCAGCGCCTCGACGCGTTCGCGCACGCTCTGCAGGTCGGCGGCGAAGAATCCGCGTCCGGCTTCGTCGGCCACGGCGCCGCGCACCTGGCTGGCACTGGTGCGCTTGAGATCGCCGGCGACGTCGAGCCAGCGGATCGGCCACTGCTCGCTGCCGATCAGACCCGAGCGCAACCACAGGGCCAGCAGCAGCACAGCGCCGCCCAGCACCGCGGTAGCGAGCCAGGCCGGCCTTATCGTCCGTTCAGGCTGGTTTCCAGAATCCGCCATACCAGTTCCTTGAATTCGATTCCGGCCGCCTTTGCGGCCATGGGCATCAGCGAGTGATCGGTCATGCCCGGCGTCGTGTTCACCTCCAGCAGCCAGGGCTGCCCGTCTTCGTCCACCATCAGGTCCACGCGACCCCAGCCGGATGCGCCCAGCACCCGGAAGGCCTCCAGGCAGAGCTCGGCCAGGGTGGCTTCGGTGTCTTTGTCCAGGCCGCATGGGCAGCGGTACTGCGTGTCGCCCGACTCGTACTTGGCCTGGTAGTCATAGAACTCGCGCGGCGTCTCGAGACGGATCAAAGGCAGTACGCGCTCGCCCAGGACCGCGGCGGTGTACTCCCGCCCCTGGATCATCCGCTCGACCAACACTGTCTCGTCGAGCTCGAGGGCCTTGGCCAGCGCCGGCTCCAGCTCCTCGGCGCGGGTCACCCGGCTCATGCCCAGGCTCGAGCCCTCGCGCGCGGGCTTGACGAACAGCGGCGGCGCCAGCGACTGGAGGATGCGCTCGAAGTCGCCCGACTTGCGCGCCACGGCCCAGTCGGGCGTCGGCAGACCGCAGGCGCGAAAGACGCGCTTGCTCTGCAGCTTGTCCATGGTCAGCGCCGAGGCCAGCACGCCGGATCCCGTGACCGGAACGCCGTAGATGCTCAGCGCGCCCTGGAGCGTGCCGTCTTCGCCGCCGCGGCCGTGCAGGAGGTTGAACACCCGGTCGTAATGTCCGGCGGCGACGTGCTCGAGCAGACGCCGTGGCCCGTCGACCACGCTGAACTGGATGCCGAGCGCCTCCATGGCGGCGGCCACGGCGCGACCCCCCTTCAGGGAAACTTCCCGCTCGCCGCTGTCTCCGCCCACGACGAGGGCGACCTGGCCGAACTTGCGCGGATCACCGAAACTCATGCGACCTCCCCCGCGTAGCGCTTGTTCAGGAGGGCACCCAGGCGACCGACATCGCCGGCGCCCATGACCAGCAGCAGGTCGTCTTCGGCGACCAGTTCGGGCAGGATCTCGACCACTTCGTCCACCGCGCCGACCCGGCGCAGCGGCAGGTCGCGTCTTCGGCCGATGGCCTTGGCAAGCGCATCGGAGTCGATTCCCGACAGCGGCTTTTCGCCTGCGGGATAGATGTCGGCGAGGATCAGTGCATCGGCGTCGGCCAGGACGCGGGCGAAATCGTCGAACTGGTCGCGGGTCCGCGTGTAGCGGTGCGGCTGGAAGAACAGCACCAGGCGCCGGTCGGGCCAACCCTCGCGGGCAGCCTGGACGACGGCTTCGAGTTCGGTCGGGTGGTGACCATAGTCCTCGAATGCCAGTACAGCCTTGCCGTTGACGTCGAGCGGGCCGATTTCGGCGAAGCGCCGCCCGATGCCGCCGAATCCCGCCAGTCCGCGCACGATCGCGTCGGCCGGAATGCCGATCTCGCTGGCCACGGCGGCCGCACCCAGGGCGTTGAGCACATTGTGACGGCCCGGCTGCGCGAGACTGACGGCGCGGGGATGCTCCTCGCCCGGCAGGCAGATATCGAAGTGCATTCGTCGCCCGTCCTGTCGCAGATTGATGGCGCGCACGTCGGCCTGCTCGTCGAGCCCGTAGGTCACCACCGCCCGCCCGACGTCCGGGACGAGTTCGGCCACGTGTGCATCGTCGATGCACAGCACCGCCACGCCGAAGAAAGGCAGGTGGTGCAGGAATTCCAGGAAGGCGCGCTGCAGCTGGTCGAAGCTGCCCTGGTAGGCGTCGAGGTGATCGCGGTCGATGTTGGTGACCACCGAAATCACCGGCTGCAGCTTGAGGAAGGAGCCGTCGGACTCGTCGGCTTCGGCCACGATGTAGCGCCCCTCGCCGAGGCGGGCGCCCGTGCCGAAGGCGTTGACCAGGCCGCCGACGATGAAAGTGGGATCCAGGCCGCCCTCGGCCAGCAGCGTGGCCACCAGCGAAGTCGTCGTGGTCTTGCCGTGGGTTCCGGCCACGGCGATGCCCTGGCGGAACCGCATCAGCTCGCCGAGCATCTCGGCGCGGGCGATGACCGGAATACGGCGCTCGCGCGCGGCGATCACCTCGGGATTGTCCTCGGGAACGGCGCCGGAGACGACCACCACGTCGGCGTCGCCGAGATTCTCCGTGGCGTGGCCGATGTGGATTACGGCGCCCTGCTCCTGCAGGCGCGACACGGTCGTAGAGGCCTGCAGGTCCGATCCGGTCACCTCGAATCCGAGGTTGAGCAGCACTTCGGCGATGCCGCACATGCCGGCGCCGCCGATGCCCACCAGGTGGATGCAGCGCGTGCGATGCATCAGGTTGGGCGTCTGCATCCGCTCGATCATGCCGCCACCTCCATGCAGGCGTCGGCCACGGCGTCGGCCGCGCCGTCACGGGCCAGGGCGCGCGCGCTCCGGGCCATGGCGAGCAACTGCGGACGCGACACCGCGGCCAGGTGCTCGGCCAGCCATCCGGCGTCGAAATCAGCTTCACGAACCAGCCAGGCGGCGTTGCCGTCGGAGAGGTAGCGCGCATTGGCGAACTGGTGATCGTCCACGGCGTAGGGAAAAGGCACCAGCACGGCAGCCAGGCCCGCCGCGGCCAGTTCGGCCACCGTCAGGGCGCCCGCCCGGCACACGGCCACGTCGGCTTCGGCCCAGGCGGCGGCCATGTCGTCGATGAAGTCCACCACCTCGCCCTCGACGCCGGCGCGCTCGTAGGCGGCCTGCGTCGCTTCCAGCTGGCGTCCGGCCTGGTGGAGGACACGCGGCCGTCTGGATTCGGGCAGGCGTGCGACCGCCTCCGGCACCGCCTCGGCGAAGGCGCGCGCACCCAGGCTGCCGCCGATGACCAGCAGGCGCAGCGGCCCCTCGCGCCCCTCGAAGCGTCGGTCGGGTTCGGGAAGTTCGGCGATGTCGGCGCGCACCGGATTGCCGACGTG
>JAASTB010000307.1 GCA_021767625.1 Wenzhouxiangella sp. | reverse complement strand
GGCCAGCCAGGGGCCTTCCCGGCGCTCGCGCCAGGCCTCGAGAAGCTTAGCCGTAGAAAACTGGGGCTTGTGGCGGCAAAAGTCAATCAATTCGCGCAGGAAATCGACACCGCGAACGCTGGCGGGCCCGTCGAGCACGTCCTCTTCCAGGCCGGCAGCCAGGCCCGGTCGGTGCACGATCAGGGCCACAGCATACTGCACCGGCGTCAGGGGCCGGTCGTCGCCGCCGGCCCTCGGGCGAGCCGGCTCAGGTCGCGAATCGGGCTCGGGCTGGATGCGCCCGCCGTGACCCGTGCGCCGCACCAGCTCCTCGCGCATCATGTCGGCGAACGCCCCCTCCGGCAGCTTCTCGAGATACGGTTCGGCCAGCGCCACCAGGCGCGCGCGCCCGTCGATGCTCGTCATGTCCAGCGACTCGGCCAGGTGGTCGAAGAAGAAGGCGGACAACGGCCTGGCCTCGTCGAGCATCCGGGTCATCGTGGCGGCGCCCTGCCCTCGCACCAGCGAGTCGGGATCCTCGCCCTCGGGCAGGAACAGGAATCGGACCTCGCGATTGGATTTCAGTTCCGGCAGGGCCGCTTCCAGGCCGCGCCAGGCCGCCTGGCGCCCCGCGCGGTCGCCGTCGAAGCAGAACACCACTACCGGCGACGCCCGGAACAGCAGGTTCATGTGCTCGGGCGTGACCGACGTGCCCAGGGTGGCGACGGCGTTGTCGAAGCCGAACTGGAACAGGGCGGCGGCGTCCATGTAGCCCTCCACGACCAGGATCCGCGGCGGCAGACCGCCCCGGCGCACCTGGTAGAGGCGGTAGAGCTCGCGCCCCTTGTGGAAGACCGGCGTCTCGGGCGAGTTCATGTACTTGGGCCCGCGATCGCCCAGGGCGCGGCCGCCAAAAGCGATCACCCGCCCGCGCCGGTCGTGGATGGGGAACATCACCCGGTCGCGGAACTTGTCGGTCATCCGACCGTCGCGGCGCGTGACCAGCCCGGCCTCGTCCAGTTCCTCCGGCCGGAAGCCCTCGTTGACCAGGAAGTCGGCCAGGGCCTGCCAGGCATCGGGCGCGTAGCCGATGCCGAATTCGTCAACGGTGGCCTTGTCGAAGCCGCGCGACTTCAGGTAGTCGCGGGCGGCCTCGCTGGCGCCGAGCTGGCGGCGAAACCAGGTCTGGGCCTGGCTGAGCGCCTGGTAGAGGCGATCGTGCTTCTTGACCGGGGCGTGACCGGCCTCACGCGGCACTTCCAGGCCGGCCGTGTGCGCCAGTTCCTCGATGGCGGCCGGAAACTCCAGGCCGTCGTGCTCCATCACGAAACCGATGGCCGTGCCGTGCGCTCCGCAGCCGAAGCAGTGGTAGAACTGCTTGTCGGAACTGACCGTGAAGGAAGGGGTCTTCTCGTCGTGGAAGGGGCACAGCGCCTTGTACTCGCCGCGCCCGGCGGGCTTGAGATCGACGCGGGAACCGACGATCTCCACGATATCGGTCCGCTCCAGCAGGGATTCGATGAATTCTTCGGGGATCCGGCCGGCCACTACGGCGCCGAATCAGCCGGCCAGTCGCGAACGGACCAGCCTGGAGACTTCACCCATGTCGGCGCGGCCCTGGACGCGAGGCTTGAGCAGGCCCATCACCTGGCCCATGGCGCTCATTTCGCTGGCGCCGGCCTCGGCAATGGCCTTGTCGACGATCTCGACGAGCTCGTCCTCGGAGAGCTGCTCGGGCAGGTAGGGTTCGAGGATCCGGATCTCGGCCTCTTCGGCCTCGGCCAGTTCGGGACGGTCGGCTTCCCGGTACTGATCGGCCGACTCGCGCCGCTGCTTGATCATCTTCTCGACCACGGCCAGGACTTGCGCGTCGTCGAGTTCGACGCGTTCGTCGATCTCGCGCTGCTTGATCGCGGCGGTGATCATGCGCAGGGTCTTGAGGCGTTCCTTTTCACCGGAACGCATCGCCTGCTTGACGTCATCGTTGATCTGCGCTTTCAGCGACATGACCGGCCCACCTCGCCGAGAAGTTGCTTAGAATAGGATCTCAGTAGAGTCGCTTGCGGTTCACGCGTTCGCGCGAGAGCTTGCGCAGGTGGCGCTTGACGGCCGCGGCCTTCTTGCGCTTGCGTTCCTGGGTCGGCTTTTCGTAGAACTCGCGGCGGCGCGCTTCGGCGACCACACCGGCCTTTTCGCAGGAGCGCTTGAAGCGGCGCAGGGCGTATTCAAACGGCTCGTTTTCCTTGACCTTTACACTGGGCATTAAAATTCCCTAATCCAGAATTTGTGGAAAGCTGGCCATTATAAACCGGCAAATCCCCGACGTGCAAAACATTATTGGCATCGAAACTTCCTGCGACGAGACCGGCGTGGCCCTCTACAACGCCGATCGCGGCCTCGTAGGCGACCTGGTCTACACCCAGGCCGACCACGCCGCCTACGGCGGGGTCGTGCCGGAACTGGCCTCGCGCGACCACGTTCGCAAGCTGCCGGGCATGGTGCGCGAGCTGCTCGACCGCGCGAAAATGACCGCCGCGGATCTCGATGCCGTGGCCTACACGGCCGGCCCCGGACTGGCCGGCGCCCTGCTGGTGGGCGCTTCGACCGGAGTGGCGCTGGCCGCCGCGCTGGACGTGCCCGCCATTGCCGTGCACCACATGGAGGGCCACCTGCTCTCGCCCCTGCTCGAGGATCCGGCGCCGGACTTCCCCTTCGTCGCCCTGCTGGTCTCCGGTGGCCACACCATGCTCGTCGCCGTCGAGGGATTCGCGCGCTACCGCCTGCTCGGCGAGACCCTCGACGACGCCGCCGGCGAGGCCTTCGACAAGACCGCCCGGCTGCTCGGCCTGGGCTACCCCGGGGGCCCGGAGGTTGCCCGCCTGGCCGAAACCGGCGACCCGGACCGATTCGAGTTTCCGCGCCCGATGACCAATCGGCCCGGACTGGACTTCAGCTTCTCCGGCCTCAAGACGCACACCCGGGAGCTGGTGGCGAAGGTGCGGCCAGAAGACCACGCAGACGTGGCCGCCGGCTTCGAACAGGCCGTCGCCGAAACCCTGGCCATCAAGTGCAAGCGCGCCCTGAAGGAAACTCGCATGCAGCGCCTGGTCATCGCCGGCGGCGTAAGCGCCAACACCCGCCTGCGCGCCGAACTCGAGCGCCGCATTCCCGGCCGGGTGTACTATCCCTCGCTGAAACTGTGCACCGACAACGGCGCGATGATCGCCCATGCGGGATGGCATCGGCGCGCTGAGGCCAATCGAGATGGGATGATTGCGGTCAGACCCAGGTGGCCGATCGAAGAGCTC
>JAASTB010000032.1 GCA_021767625.1 Wenzhouxiangella sp. | reverse complement strand
TGGATCGCCATCGGGCTGGGTGCCGTCGGCGCGTTCCTGCCGCTGATGCCGACCACCGTCTTCCTGCTGATCGCGCTGTGGACCGGTTCGAAGGCCTCCCCGCGATTCCGCTACCGCCTGTTCCGGCACCCCCGCTACGGCCCGGCCCTGCGGGACTGGCATCGCCACGGCGTGATCTCCAATCCCGCGCGCTGGACGGCGGCGGGCGCGATGGCGCTGAGCGTCTTCGTTCTGTGGCTGGCGGGCGCATCGCCGTCGGTGCTGATTGCCGTCGGCACCTGCCTGCTCCTGGTCGCCGCCTGGATTTTCAGCCGCCCCAGCCGAGTCGGAAACAACAACGACGAATGACGAGATCAGGGGCGGTACAATTCCGCGCCATGGAACTGATCGACATCGGCTGCAACCTCACCCACGACTCCTTCGACCACGACCGCGAGACCGTCATCGACACGGCCCGGGAGGCGGGCGTGAAACGAATGGTCGTTACCGGCGCTACCGAGGCGGGCAGCATCCAGGCTCACGAACTGTCCGGCCGCTGGCCGGGCGTGCTCTACGCGACCGCCGGCGTTCACCCCCATCACGCCGAGGAAGTCGGCGCCGAGACGCTCAGCGTCCTGGCCGAACTGCACCGCGAAGCCGACGTCGTCGCGGTCGGCGAATGCGGGCTCGACTACTTCCGCGACTTCTCGCCGCGCCCGGCGCAGCGCCGCGCCTTCGAGAAACAACTGGAACTGGCCGCCGAATGCGGCAAGCCGGTGTTCCTGCACCAGCGCGACGCCCACGACGATTTCGTCGCCATCTTCCGGGAATTCCGCCCGCACCTGGCCGGCGCGGTCGTCCACTGCTTCACCGACACCCGCGAGGCGATGCTCGAGTACCTGGACATGGACTGCCATATCGGCATCACCGGCTGGATCTGCGACGAGCGGCGCGGCTACCACCTCAAGGAGTTCGTCCACGAGATCCCGGCCGGCCGCCTGATGCTCGAGACCGACGCGCCCTACCTCAAGCCGCGCAACATGAAGCCCAAGATCAAGACCCGCCGCAACGAACCCCAGTGGCTCCCCTGGATCGCCGGCACGGTCGCCGCCTGCCGCGGCGTCAGCCCCGACCAGCTGGCCGAGGAAACCACGGCCACGGCCGAACGCTTCTTCGGCTTGCGGGCTTGATCGATTGTAGGTGGGGGCAGCTCATCTCTCGTCGTCCTCACGCAGAGCCGCTGAGGAGCAGAGTGCGCAGAGAGAAGAGCGAGAGACAGAAGATTACTTCACTGAGACCCTGAAGACAGGCAAGTACTTCAAAAAAACGCCGGCTCCAGAGGCCGGCGTTCTTCCTTCGATGTTGAAGCCGGACAGAGCCGACATTCCCAAAGTTTCTTTTCTCTTTATCTTTTCCTCTGCGAACTCAGCCCCTCAGCGGCTCTGCGTGGGAACCCTTACCACCCGCAACGCTATCTGACTATGCCGCAGCGGCAGCCTGGCGGAGGGTGGCCAGGCGGCGGGCCTGCATCTTGAGGCGGTATTCGAGTTCGCGATAGCGCGTGGCCAGCTCGGTGCGGCGCCACTTGTCGCGGATGGCGGCCTTGCCGGCGGCGACGCGATCGGCCTGCACGGCCTGCCACTGCGCCACGGTGTCCTTGAACTGCTGGTATTCGCGCTCGAGCGTTTCCGACCAGGTCATGGCATCGGGATTGCCGGCCAGGCGCTCCTGCAGTTCGCGGAACTGGACCTGCAGGCGAGCGCGGCGGATCTTGAAGCGCGGCGTGCGACGAAGCTCGTAGGCCAGCCCCATCCAGGACGCCGCGGCAATCAGCCACTTGCCCGGATCGAACTGCCACCAGCGAATGCCGTTGCGGTAGTCGGCCTGGAAGGCGTGGTGAAAGTTGTGGTAGCCCTCGCCCCAGGTCAGCAGGGCGACGACGCCGCTGTCGCGAGCGGTGTTCTCGAGGTTGTGGGTGCGCTTGCCCAGGGTGTGGGCCAGGGAGTTGATGAAGAACGTGCACTGCTGCGAAAAGGCCAGGCGGAAGGCGCCGGCCAGCAGCACCATGCCGACGATGTCGCCGACGAGCCAGCCCAGCAACAGCGGCAGGCCGAGGTTCATGCCCCAGGTCAGCGGCCAGTAGTAGCGGTGCTGCCAGGCCACGATCGGATCACGCTCGAGGTCGCGCACCTGGTCGAAATCGATCTCGCTGGTCGGGTACTTGCGCAACATCCAGCCCATGTGGGCATGCCAGAAGCCGGACTTGATCGAGTGCGGGTCACGCTCGACGTCGTCGACATGGCGATGGTGGACGCGATGGCGGGCGCACCAGACCAGCACGGAATTCTGCAGCGACTGCGCACCGAAGACGGCGAAGAACAGCCGCAGCGGCCAGGCCGCCTTGTAGGTGCGGTGCGACCACAGTCGATGGTAACCGGCGGTGATGGACAGGCCGCTGAGCACCCAGAAGATGCCGGCGAAAGCCCAGGTCCAGCCGCTGAAGCCATAAAAGAAGAACCACGCCGGCGCGGCAACGAAGCCCAGCACGGCGATGGCAATGAAGAAGGTCAGGTTTTCGTAGACCAGGCGAGGTTTTTCTTGCGTCATTCTGAGAAGTCGTTTCCCCGGTGCCGCTGCGAGCCACCCCGGGATGGGGCGGCCGGCCGGCGCCGATTGTTTACTTGAAGAACTTGATGGAAAGAGGATAGGGCCAGACTTCGCCCTCGGAAGCCTTGACGCCGCCGATGATCGGGAAGATCAGGCTGACCAGTCCGAGCGCGGCCAGGAGCAGGAAGCCGATGCCGACGATCATCAGGATCATGCTGATGATGGCGTAGATGATCGCGCTGATCATCCAGTTGAACACGACATAGCCGTGCGGCTTGAGGCCCGGCATGCTGTCCTTCTTGAGCACGTAGATGACGATGGGCACGACCAGGCCGGCGAGCGGAACCACCAGGCCGGAAAGCATCGACAGATGCAGGATCATGGCCCAATTATTGGTTTCCTTGTCGTCGCTCCCCATGTCGGACTCGGGCGAATACTCTTCGTTCATCGCGGGCTCCTTGCTGGTTTACTCGCCGCTGGTTTGCTCGCCGGAACCTTACTGGTTCTCGGTCGCCACGGAAATGTTGCTGATGCCGACCACGTTGGCCGAATCGAGTACCTGCACCAGGGCGTTGGTGTTGGCGTCCGGGTGCGCGGCCACGATCAGCGGCGACTGCGGGCTCTGGGCGTACTCCCGCTCCAGGTTGGCCCGCAGGGCATCCGGCTCCACGCGGCGCTTGTTGACCGTGATCATGCTGGTCTGGTCGATGCGCACGACGATCGGCAGGTTCTGGTCTTCCTGCACGGTCTTCTGTTCGCTCTGGGAGGGGCGGGAAATGTCCAGGCCCTGCTCGCGCACGAACGAGGTGGTCACGATGAAGAAGATCAACATGATGAACACGATGTCGAGCATCGGCGTGATGTTGATCTCGGCTTCTTCTTCTTCTCGATGACGTCTACGCATTTTTGAAACGGAATCTCTGGCAAAAAAACTCGAAGGGGACGAGAATACCGCAGGCGCGGCCTCCGCGCCAACTCCGCTCGGCTATTTTTTGTCCTTCGCGGCCGGCCTTTTCCAGCCGGGAATGCTGCGCTGGCGGGCCCTGGAGACCGTCAGCTGACCCTCGGGGGCGTCGGAGGCGATCACGCTGCCGGCGCCGATGGTGGCCTCGTCACCGATTTCGACCGGCGCGACCAGGGAAGAGTTCGACCCGATGAACGCGCCCTTGCCGATCAGGGTGCGGTGCTTGTTCACGCCGTCGTAGTTGCAGGTGATCGTGCCGGCGCCGATATTGGCGCCCTCGCCGACTTCGGCGTCGCCTATGTAGCTCAGGTGCGAGGCCTTGGCGCCGGCCGCCAGCTTCGCTTTCTTGGTTTCGACGAAGTTGCCCACTTTCACGCCCTCGGCTAGCTCGGTGCCGGCGCGCAGACGGGCGAACGGCCCGACCGAACAGGCGCCTGTGGTGCGCACGCCCTCGAGCACGCTCATCGGCTCGATGCGAGTGCCGGCCGCCAGGTCGCAGTCGCGGATCACGCAGCCCGGGCCGATCACCACCTCGTCGCCGAATCGGTTGCTGCCCTCGAGCACCACGTTGACGTCGATGCGCACATCCCGGCCGCACTCGACGGGGCCGCGCACCTGCACGGAATCGGGATCGAGCAGGGTGACGCCGTCGGCCAGCAGGGCGCCGCGGGCGCGGGCCTGGAAGACGCCCTCGAGCTCGGCGAGCTGGGCGCGATCGTTGGCGCCGAGGAGTTCGTCGGCATGCCCGGCGACGATCGCGGACACGGCCCGGCCCGACCCGGCGGCAATGCCGACGCAGTCGGTCAGGTAGTACTCGCCCTGGGCGTTGTCGTCGCCCACGGCCTCGAGCCAGGCGGAGAGATCGGCCGCGGCCGCGCACAGCACGCCGCTGTTGACCTCGTCGATGCGTCGCTCCTCGTCGCTGGCATCCTTCTCCTCGCGGATCGCTGCCACGCGACCACCCTCCCGGATGATTCGCCCATAGCCGGTCGGATCGGCAGCGATGAAACTGAGCACGGCGAGATCGGACTCGCTCTCGAGCAGGCGCGCGAGCGTGGCCGAGCGGATCAGGGGCATGTCCCCGGGCAACACGAGCACTCGCGCGCCCGGGTCGACGTGCGGCAGGGCCTGCGCCGCGGCATGGCCTGTGCCCCGGCGTTCGGACTGCATCACCCAATCGATCCCCTGCCCGTCCAGCGCGGCGCGCACCTGGTCGGCGCCGGCGCCGATCACCACGCGTATGGCGTTCGGCCGCAGTTCGCGGGCGGCGTCGACGAGATGCTGCAGCATGGGTCGCCCGCCGACCGGCTGGAGCACCTTGGGCCGGGCGGAATTCATCCGCTTGCCCTCGCCGGCGGCAAGGATGATCACTTCAAGCATGGGTCTGCCCCTGTAATTACTGGTAGCCGGGCCCAGTATACTGGCCGCGGCCTTCGCAGCCGCTGTCGAATCGCCCGACCGCCCCGGTTACCATTGCCGCCGACCACGCCACCGGAAACCGCATGCTCGACAAGCTCACCATCGACGATTTCGAAAACCTGATCGACCACGACGTCACCCTGCGCTTCGGCGACAACGAGCAGGCCGGGCGCGTGGTCGAAGTCACCCGCCGCGGGGAAAAGCCGCCACAGGGCAGGCAACCTTTCAGCATCGTCATCGAAAGCGGCCCCAACGACGGCTACTGGCCCCAGGGCACACACGTGATGGTGCACCCCGACCACGGCGATCTGGCGCTGTTCATGGTGCCGCTCGGGCCCGGCGAGCACGGCATGCGCTACGAGATCGCGATCAACTAGTGGGCCATGCGGCCAATCAGGGCTCCCAGCGCATGAACTGGTAGACCCCGCGCGTTTCCACGGCCTCGAAGCCCAGTCGTCGATACAACCGGGTGGCCGGATTGAAGGGCTCGACGTGCAGGGTCACGGCCAGGGCTTCCTGCCCGGCATGACGCTGGATCGCCTCGATGAAGGCGGTTCCCCGCCCCGCGCCGCGCCACGCGGGCAGGAAGGCGATGTCCATCAGGCGCAGTTCAGCGGATCGCTCATCCAGGTACAGGCGACCGACCGGCTCGGTCTCGCCCGCGATCAGCAGGAATTCGGCGTCCGGATAGTGCTCGCGGTAGTGGGCGCGCTGCAGGCGCGACTGCTCGTGCAGGAAGCGGCGAACCTCCGGCTCGCTCCAGCCCGTCTGCGCCAGTTCCTCGACGCGGGTCGTGGCATACAGCCGATCGAGAAACTCGCCGTCCTGTTCGGGATCTTCGCTGCGCAGGCCGAGCCCCAGGCATCGTGCCGTCGGCGCCAGCCGGGCTTGCCACAGTCCCGCCAAGGCCGGCTTCCTTCAGGCCGCCACCAGCCGGAACTCCAGCGACACCCCGTCGCCGTCCGGCCCGTTGACGTCCAGCCGGTAAAGGCCCGGCCTCGGGCGGTGACCGAAAAACTCGGCGGCGGCGACGAAGGCCCGGCGATCCGCCCATTGGACCTCAAGGCCGGCCAGGCTGCCGCGACCGAAATGCAGGCTGCCCCGACGCGACACCTCGCCCCGGGAAGGGTGCACCAGCGTGAACTCGTTGCCGCTGAGCAGTCCGGAATAGATCGCCTTGAGGCCGAAGCCGGGACGATCGCGGCCCGACTCGCCCTCGGCCGCACCGAGCAGGTCGAGCCGGAACCCGGCAGGCGCATGGTGGTCCGCGTCGATCGCCGGCCGCGACTCGTCGAGTCGTGTGCTGCGACAGCGCAGGGCTCCCGAAAGGTCGGCAGCGGCCCGGGAGGATGCCGGGACGGCCACCGCGCCGCTGAGTGCGGCAAAGGAAACGAATTCGCGTCGGTTCATGGCGTGATCAACTCCGGCTGGGGTACAGACCCTGCAGGGCGATGATGAAATTGATCGCCAGCGAGGGCTGCATGTTGTTGTGGGCCTGGCTACCGCCGCTCGAGCCGATGGCCTGATCGCTCAGCTCGACCATGGACTGTGGAGCCCGGTACAGGTTGGCACCGGACGACCCGCCCAATTGGTTGTCGCCGGCCGGATCGTTCTCGTTGGCGCTGCGCACCGACACGTTCCAGTCGTGCCGGTGCGAGGGCATCTGTGCCTCGGTAAGCGAGACCGTTTCCACGCCGCCGCGCTCACCCAGGCTTCGCGGGGTCAGTCCGGGGCCCTGGCCGGGATGCATTGCCGCCCTGCCCTGCAGGTCGGGAAGCGCGGTCGTGCTCTGACCATCGCCGCCGTAGGTCGTCCCGATCAGCGAGAACAGGGCCGTATTCTGGGAAATCGGCAAGAGCTGGCCGTCGCAAGTGGCCCAGCCCCGCGGCGCGAAGTTGCCGGCGAATATTCGGATTTCCGCGATGAATGGTTCGGACATGGCAGGCTCCTAGGTGCGCGACGGGTAAATGCCGAACAGGGCGATGATGAAGTGGATGCAGGTGAACGGCTGCAGGTTCGTGTGCGAGCGGCTGCCGCCGGTGGATGTCATCGACTCGCTCGACAGCCGCGTGAACGGACCGATGCCGTCGTAGATGTCGAGGCTGGCGGGATTGGTCCGCGCCGGCACCTTGCCCTGCGCCCCGGCGTCCTGGGCAAGGTCCGTGCTGGCGCGCTGCTCGTGCGAATGGCCGGGCATCTGATTGACCGTCAAGGTCACGGACTCCGCACCGCCCTTCGAGCCGAGCTGGCGCGGCGACAGGCCCGGACCCGTGCCGGCGTGGATGGGGATGCGTCCGCGCATGTCCGGCAGGCCGAAGGTGGTCTGGCCGTCGCCGCCGTAGATGGTGCCGATCAGCGAGAAAAGGGCGTCGTTCTGGGAGACCGCCAGCAACTGGCCGTCGCAGAATGCCCAGCCGCGCGGGGCGAAGTTGCCCGCGAACATACGAATCTCTCCGACGAAGGGTTCGCTCATGAATCGCTTCCTCAGTTGCGCGAGGGGAACAGCCCCTGCAGGGCGATGCAGAAATTCAGCGTGATGAACGGCTGCATGTTCTCGTGGGCCTGGCCGCCGCCGACGCTGGACACGCTGCCCGAGCCGAGAGCGGTGAGATTGCCCGCATCGTGATAAACCGGCGCGCCGGCGGTCGCGAGCACTTCACTGCCGGCGGCGGTCACCGCCGGTTCGGTCGCCTCTTCGGCCGAGGCACGCCCGGTGTGGCCGTGCTGCGGCATCTCGGCGGACGACAGCGTGTGCGTCTCCTCGCCGAAACGCTGACCCTCGGAGTAACCGTTGCCGGTATGAATCGGCGT
Organism: Wenzhouxiangella sp.; assembly: GCA_021767625.1. Classification (GTDB taxonomy): domain Bacteria; phylum Pseudomonadota; class Gammaproteobacteria; order Xanthomonadales; family Wenzhouxiangellaceae; genus Wenzhouxiangella. The sequence goes on along the minus strand of JAASTB010000032.1, from coordinate 5,445 downwards.
TCGCCCGCGCAGGTCGGGCAGGGCGAACGAGGTCTGCCCGTTGCCGCCGTACGTCGTGCCGAGCAGCGAATACAGCGACTGGTTCTGGTTGATGGGCAGGATCTGCCCGTCGCACAGCGCCCAGCCGCGCGGGGCGAAGTTGAAGCCGACGATGCGGATCTCGGCTAGGAAGGGCTCAGACATGGGAACGCTCCGTGGTGATCATGGCAGGTTGCAGCTCTGGGCGTAGTTGATGGTTCCGCTGGTGAAGACCGTCGCGCCGCCGTTGACCGTCACTACGTCGGCCGCACTGGTCTGGGCAATATTCGTCACCGAGGCGTCCTGCTGCACCAGTCCGATGTCGTCGAAGAAGCTGCTGGCATCGGTACTGACCGTGTTGTTCACGATATCGGCGCAGAGCGTGGCGCTGTCGAGCGAGTTGACCAGAATGGTCTCGCCGCCAGAGCCCAGTGAGTGGACCACGTTGTTGTCCACCGTGAAATCCATCCGGCCGGCCGGGTTGGCGGTATCGCGCGAGAGCAGGCGAAGTCCGCGATCCATGCGAGCGCCGGTGCTGCCGATGGTGTTGCCCTGGATCAGGAACGTGCCGGTAAAGGCGCCGGTGCTGCCGGGCACCGATCCGGCCTCGCCGTCGCCGACGATGCTGATCCCCACCCCGCGGATGCTCGGGGCGGTGAAGGTGTTGTTGGCGATCGTGCCGCTCATGGTCGAATCCTCCAGCGGCGCGAGGCCGACATGGGCGCCGTCGAGGTCGATGAACTGGTTGTTGCTGATATCGACGCTCATCTCGCCGGTCTCGGTGGTGGCCACGCTCAGGCCCTGCCCGCCGCCGGCGCGGCTCATGTTCTGGAAGACGTTGTCCTGCACGACCAGGCTGTGGATGCCGCTGCCCTGGGCGTTGAAAGTCAGGCCGTTGCAGCAGATCGACGTACCGCCGACCGGCTGGCCGAAGGTGGTCCCGGTGACGGCCAGGTCGAAACTGGCCGAGGCGCCGGTCAGGCTCTGCAGCAGCAGGCCGTTGGAATTGGTCGTGGTGTCGGCGTTGCGCAGCAGGCTGTCGGTCACGCTGACGTCGACGGCCACGGTGTGGTTGGCCAGGTGCAGCGCGTTCTCGGCGTAGCCGTCGAAGATCACGTTGTGCAGGGTCACCGCGTCGCTGACGTTGTCGATATTCGGCGCGTCACCGAAGTGGATGGCGTTCTCGTCGTTGCCGTTGCCGGCGGCGTTGATCTCGCCGTCGTGGAAGGTGAAGGCGTTGCCGCCGCTGCCCGGCGTCGAGGCGCTCAGGCCGGTGCCGTAGATGCCGTGGCTGCCGGTGTTCGACACGATCATGCCGCCGAGCGAGACATTGCGGGCGCCGACCAGGCGCACGGCGTTGTCCGGGCTGCCGGTGAGCGTGCCGCCGCTGCCGACGGTCGTCGGCGAGCCGGTTCCGGTGACGGTGAAACCGCCGTCACCGGTGACGTTTTCGAGCACGATGCCCCGGGCATTGGTGTTGTAGACCTCGTTGAAGGTCACGCCGGTGCTGCCCAGGTCGGTGTTTGAAATGCTGACCGCGGTTCCCTCGAACGTGCCCGCCGCTCCGGCCGAGGTCGGCGAGATCGCGAGGGTGCCGGCATTGCTGGCGGCCAGTGCCGCGGTGGTGTTCGTATTGACGCGGTTCCACTGCGTGAACGCCATGCGGCCGGTGTTGTTGGTCAGCGAGACGCCGCCCCCGGACTCACCCGCGTCGTCGAGGTCGATGACCAGGTTGGTGCCGACGGTGAAGCCGGAAGGCAGCTGCGAATTGGCGACCGAGACGGCATAGACGCCGCTCCCGAGCGCACCGCTGGTCACGTAAAGAATCCCGCTGGCGGCCTGGCCGACGAGCGTCATGCCGTCGACCGAAAGCGCGGGGGCGCCGTCGACCTGCAGGGCGAGCGTCGGAACATTCATGTCGAGCGCTCCGCCGCCGCTTGCGAGGAGGCCCACGCCGCCGCTGGTCGTCACGCCGAGGTTCCCGTCGATGTCGATCGTGGCACCGGCGTTGTTGGTCAGACGCAGCCCGCCGGACGGCGCGGCCGGCTCCAGGCTCTTGCTGGAACCGCTGAACGCCAGCGTGCCGCCGGTGACGTTTGCGATCGTCAGGACCGCGCTGCCCGCAGCACCGCCGCCGCAACCGCCCGAGCAGGCCAGGCTGCCGGTCAGGCTGATGTTGCCGGCGCTGCGGTTCCGGATATCGATGAAATCGCCGGCGCTGGTCTTCTGCAGGCTGCCGGCATAGTCGATGGTCGCCGTCCCGCCCGAGATGCGCAGCGCGGCGCCGGACATGCCGACCAGGCTGCCGCCGCCGAGATCGAGCGTCCCGTCGACCCCGACGAGATCGACGGCATTGCCGGTCGCCGAACTCGAAGCCAGGGTGCCGAAGGTGGCGTTGGCCGTGCCGTTGTCCAGCGACAGCGCGGCGCCCGAACCGGTCACGTCCAGCTCGCTCGCATTCAAGGTGCCGAAATCGGTGCCGTCGAGGCCGGGGCCGGCGGTATCGCCCACCGCGAACCCGCGCAGCAGATTGTTCGCGCCCAGGCTCACGCCGCTGCCGCCGGCGTTGGCGATGCCCGGCTGGCCGCCGCCGGTTGACGGAAGCAGGCTGTCTGCCGGCAGGCTCAGCCCGGCGATGGTCGCAATGGTCTGGGTCGCCGCCTCGCCGATCAGAAACTGCCCGTCGAGCAGGTCGATACCGCCCGTATAATCGCCGCTGCCGGCGTGCAGGAACAGCACGTCGCCGGCCGCATCGGCGGCCGCATCCAGCGCGGCCAGCGTGTCGAAGGGCGAATCGACGCGCCCGTCGCCGCCTGTGGCAGCGGTGTTGTCGGCGAACCAGACGCGATCCGCCCCTACCGGCAGCGTCACCGTACCGATCGCCGTGCCGAAGCCGTTGGTCACGCTGTAGGTCAGCGTGGCGTTGCCGCCGGAGAAACCGGGCGCGGGATTGAACCCGAAGGTCCCGTTGCCGTTGAGGACGGCGTCGCCGTTGCTCGTCGCATCGACGGCCAGGGTCACGGCGTCACCGGCGGCCAGATCGAGCACGGTGTAGCCGCTGCTGCGCGTGGTGTCGACGCTGACGTTGCCGACCAGGGTGGCCGGATAGGTGTCGTCGGCAGCCGCCGGACGCTCGCCGATGGCGACGGACACGGTGGCGCAGCTGCTCGTCGCCACGTTCTCGATGCAGTACTGGAAGGAATCGAGGCCGGTGAAGCCCGCATCCGGCGTATAGACGAAGCTGCCGTCGCCGGCGAGGCTGACCGAACCGTTGGCCGCCGACGGGGCCGGCGTGGTGATGGCCGCCTGCGGGAAGCCGAGCGTGTCGTTGTCGAGCACGCCGTCGGCGGCGCTGACGCTCAGGGCGGTGTCGAAGCTGCCGTGGTAGGGGATGGAACCCGGCGAGCTGCCGGCCGGAATGCCGCCGGTGGGATCGTCGTTGGCTACCGGGGCCTCGTTGACCGTCAGCGTGAAGTTCTGCACGTCGTCGGGCGTGACGCCGCTGGCCGCCGTCACGGTCAGCGAGTACTGCCCGCCGGTGCCGGCCTGGGGCGTGCCGCCGATGCTGTCGGTACCGCCGTCGAAGGTCACGCCGGCCGGCAGCGTGCCGCCGAGCGTGATCGTCGGTGCGGGATAGCCGTCGGCCGTGAACGAGAAATCGCAGGGCGAGCCCACCGCGCAGGTCTGGGCAGCACCGGAGGTGATCGCCGGCGGCTGCTCGACGGTCAGCGTGAAGGTCTGGTTGGCGTCGGGCGCGATGCCGTTGGCGGCGGTGAGATCGAGAACGTATTCGCCGCCGGCATCGGCCGCGGGCGTGCCCGACAGCGCTCCGGTGCCGGCATCGAAGCTCACCCCGGCGGGCAGTGCGCCGGTCAGGGAGAAGCTCGGCGCGGGGTAGCCGTCGGCGGAGAACTGGACGCTGCAGGCCTGTCCCGTCCGGCAGGTGGCGCCATTCGGAGAAGTGATCGTCGGCGCCTCGTTGACCGTCAGCGTCAGGGTCTGGACATCGTCGGGTGCGATGCCGTTGGCGGCGGTGACGGTCAGCGAGTATTCGCCGCCGCTGCCCGCCTGGGCCGTGCCCGACAGGGTGTCAGTCCCGTCAAACGTAACGCCGCTCGGCAAGGTTCCCGCAATGCTGAACCCGGGCGCCGGATAACCGTCGGCCGTGATCGTCAGGCTGCAGGCCTGTCCGACTTCGCAGGTCAGGCTGGCCGGCGAGGTGATCTCGGGCGGCTGACCGATCGTCAGCGTGAAGTTCTGGGTGTCGTTGCCCTCGCTGTTGCTCGCCTCGAGGACCAGGCTGTACTCGCCGCCCGTTCCGGCGTCGGCCTGGCCGGAGAGAACGCCCGTGGAGGCGTCCAGGCTCAGGCCGGCGGGCAGGCCCGGCAGCGAGAAGGTCGGATCGGGGTGGCCGTCGGCCGTGAAGGTGAAATCGCAGGCCGCGCCGACTTCGCAGGCCAGGTTGTCGGCCGAAGTGATGGCCGGGGCCTCGTTGACGGTCAGCGTGAAGGTCTGTTCGGCATCGCTGCCGATGCCGTTGGCGGCAGTGACGGTCAGGGTGTAGACCGCGCCGCTGCCAGCCTGCGGCGTCCCTTCGATCGCCTCGGTTCCGCCGTTGAAGGTCACGCCGGCCGGCAGCGCACCGGATACCGTGATGGTCGGGTCGGGGTAGCCGTCAGCGGCGAAGGCGAAATCGCAGGCGCTCCCGACCGTGCAGGTGGCGCTGTCGGCGGAGGTGATCGTCGGCGCTTCGTTGACCGTGACGGTGACCGTGGCGGTATCGCTGCCCGCCGGATTGTCGACGCGGTAGTCGAAGACGAAGTCACCGGTGAAGCCCGTCTCCGGCGTGAAGACGACCTGACCGTCGGCGCTGACCGAGAGACTGCCGTCGGCGCCAACCGTGACGCTGTCGCCAGCGGCGTTGTCGTCGACCGTCCCGCCGAGATCACCGCCGCCGAAGGCCGAAACCTGCGGCGCGGGCCAGCCCGTGTCATTGGCCAGCAGTGCCCCGCTGCCGGTGTCGAGGGTGTCGCCGGAGAGCACGTCGAAGGCGTCGTCGACCGCGCCGGCCGGGCGCTGAACCTCGATGGTGACCGTCGCATCCACGGCGCCGGCCACGTTCTCGAGCCGGTAGTCGAAACTGAAAGCGCCGTCGAAGCCGGACTCGGCCTGGAAATCGAAACTGCCGTCGGCGTTGACCGTGAGGCTGCCGTCGGCGCCGACGCCGACAGTCGCCCCGGCGGCGTGATCGGTCACGGCGCCGGAGAGGTCGCCACCACCGAAGCTGACCAGGTCGGCTTCGGGCAGGCCGCGATCATCGTTGGCCAGCAGGCCGGTCCCCGCGCCTTCGTTGATCGGGGTGGTCAGCTGGGTCGTGTAGCTGTCGGCCTGCGGAACCGGGGGCGCGGCGAACACCAGGGCGCTGTC
>JAASTB010000306.1 GCA_021767625.1 Wenzhouxiangella sp. | reverse complement strand
AGAGAGCTCCGAGCGCGCTTCTTTGCGCTGCGCGCAAAACCGCCCGCTCTCCGCGATCTGTTGGAATCGCTTCAGGTGCACGAGGCGGAGAAAAGTGGGGGATATAAGATGGTGCCCAGGGGGAGACTCGAACTCCCACATCCTTTCGGATACCAGCACCTGAAGCTGGCGCGTCTACCAATTCCGCCACCTGGGCAGGTGGAAGCGCGGCATTATAGAGCAAGCCGCGTGGATTTCCAAATGTTTTTCCCGCCGTTTCCGTTCCCCAAAAATAAGGCGGCCGGAGTGCGGGAACTCCGGCCGCCGGGTTAGGTGTGGCCCAGGCAAGGGGGGAACCTGGGCCACAATCCGGATGGGGAAGGGGGGAACCCCGGTCCGGAGATTCAAATTGTACGGGGGCAGATCACGGTGTCAAGCGCGAGTTTCGCTTAACGTGAACTGGTTCTCATTCCTGGCAGGGCGGTGACGGAAAATTCAGGTGTTTCCGGGGCTTCGGGCCGGCGGTCGTTGCGGTGAGAGGGGCTAATCGACCTGTTCTGGGCGGGCTTCGGGGTATAATCCGGGCCCTGATTTCACTTCCCAGGAAAGCGATTCTCATGGATTTTCAACTGACCGACGAGCAGCAGATGATCCAGGCTGCTGCGCGCGATTTCGCTCGCGACGAGATTGCCCCGATTGCGCACGAATTCGATGCCTCCGGCGAGTTTCCGCTCGAGACCATTCAGCGCATGGGCGAACTGGGCCTGATGGGCATCGAGGTGCCCGAGTCGTACGGCGGATCCGGCCTGGACACGATTGGCTACACCCTGGCCATGATGGAAGTCTCGGCGGCCGATGCGGCCCACGGCACGATCATGTCGGTCAACAACTCCCTGTTCTGCAACGGTATTCTCAAGCACGGCACCGAGGATCAGAAGCAGAAGTATGTCCGGGCCATTGCCACGGGCGAGGAAATCGGTGCCTATGCCCTGACGGAGCCGGCCTCGGGTTCGGACGCGGCCAACATGAAGTCGCGCGCCGTGCTCAGCGACGACGGCAGTCACTACGTGATCAACGCCCGCAAGTCGTGGATCACCTCCGGCCCGGTGGCGCGCTACCTGGTGCTGTTCGCCATGACCGACCCGGAAGCTGGCGCACGGGGCGTTTCGGCATTCATCATCGACGCCGAAAAGGAAGGTTTCCACCGCGGCAAGCTCGAGCCCAAGCTGGGGATTCGTGCCTCGGCGACCTGCGAGATCGAGCTGACCGACTACAAGTGCCCCGTCGAGGATCGTCTCGGCGACGAGGGTCAGGGATTCAAGATCGCCATGGGGGTCCTCGACGCCGGCCGGATCGGCATCGCCGCGCAAGCCGTCGGCATCGCGCAGGCGGCCTACGAGGCCAGCGTGGAATATGCCAAGGAGCGCAAGGCTTTCGGCCAGGAGATCGGCACGTTCCAGATGATCCAGTCGAAGCTGGCGGACATGAAGACCCGGCTGGAAGCGGCCCGGCTTCTCACGCTCAAGGCCGCCTGGGCGAAGATGAAGGCCACCGAGACCGGCTCGCGTTTCACGCTTGACGGGTCGATGGCGAAGCTGTTTGCATCGGAAGCGGCCATGTGGATCACGCACCAGGCGGTGCAGATTCACGGCGGCATGGGCTACAGCAAGGAAATGCCGGTCGAGCGCTATTTCCGCGACGCCAAGATCACAGAGATCTACGAGGGCACCAGCGAAATCCAGCGCATGGTGATCGCCAGAACCGAAACCGGCTTGCGTTGAACCACGCGGGGTAGGGCAGTCAGAAACGGGAAGCGATGGGATGAGTCACAACAACGAGAAGAAAGAGCAGGTCCTGGAGCAGGTCACCCGAATCGTGGCGCGGGGTGAGGGTCGCGAGCTGGGCGCCGGATTCGTCCGGCGCTTCTTCCGGCGGGTGCCGCTCGCCGAACTCGAGGACTGTTCGGTCCAGGACCTGGCCGCCATGGCTACCGGCTTCCTGGATTTCGCCCGCCAAAGGGTGGGCAATGAAATCCGCTTCCGGGTCTACAACCCGCATTCGGACCGACACGGCTGGGAGTCGAGCCACACGATCATCGAGATCGTCAACGACGACATGCCCTTCCTGGTCGATTCGGTAGTGCTGGCCCTCTCGGAGCTGGGCATCTCCGCGCACCTGATCATCCACCCGGTCATGCGGGTAGTCCGCGACCAGGGTGGCCACCTGATGCAGCTGGCCGAAGACGGCGAGGGCAAGGCCGAAAGCGGCCAGGCCGAGTCGATGATGCATTTGCAGGTCGATCGGCAGAACTACCCCGAAATGCTGGCCAAGATCGAGAAGCGCATCCTCGCCGCCCTGGGCGACGTGCGGCGGGCGGTGTCGGATTTCAGGCCGATGCTCGATTGCGCCCATGAAATAGCACGCGAGCTGCCCGAGACCCACAAGGCCCTGTCCGAGGAGGCACGCGAGGAAGCGCACGACTTCTTCGAGTGGCTGGCCAACGATCATTTCACCTTCCTGGGCTACCGCGAGTACGTCATCGAGAGCGGGGAGGACGGGCGCGTGTTGCGCGCGGTCGCCGACAGCGGGCTGGGCATCATGCACCCAGAGCATCGCGAGGCGCCGGTTCGGCCGCTGAGCGAGCTCGGTCGGGGCAGCGACCGGCCGACCGCCGACGATCCCATCATCATCACCAAGACCAACGCCACCTCCAGCGTGCATCGCGGCGGGTACATGGACTACATCTCGGTCCTGTATTTCGACGACGAAGGCCGGGTGACCGGCGAGAAGCGCTTGATCGGGCTGTTCACCTCGGGCGCCTACATCCGACGCTGCCAGGACACACCGCTGGTGCGGCGCAAGGTCGACGAGGTGGTCAAGATGTCGGGCCTGCAGGCAGGCAGCCATGCCGGCAAGGCCTTGATGCACATTCTCGAGACCCTGCCGCGCGACGAACTCTTCCAGGCTTCCAGCGAAGAGTTGCTGGAAATGGCGATGGGCATTCTCGACCTGCAGGAGCGAAGCCAGACGCGACTGTTCATCAGGCGCGAGCGTTTCGGCCGCTTCTTCTCCTGCCTGGTGTTCATTCCGCGCGACCGCTTCAATACCGAGAATCGCGAGAAGATCCAGAACATCCTCAAGCGCGCGCTCAAGGGTGAGCGGCTCGACTTCGCAGTCCAGGTCGGCGAATCCAAGCTGGCGCGCGTCCATCTGGTGGTCCGACCCAAGGGCGATGCCGCGGTGGACTTCGACATCGAAGCCATCGAAGACAAGATCAAGCAGGCCATCCGTTCCTGGGAAGACGAACTGACCGAGATCCTGGTGCGTGAACACGGCGAGGAGCACGGGCTGGAACTGGCCCGGCGCTTCGGCCGGGCGTTTCCGGT
>JAASTB010000305.1 GCA_021767625.1 Wenzhouxiangella sp. | reverse complement strand
CGCTCGAGGGCGGCCTGGAGGCGCTCAAGCGCGGCGAGCCGGACCGGGAGCGCATGATCGCGCTGCTCAAGCGCTTCGGCTTTTCGACCTGGTTGAAGCAGTACACCGGCGACGAGGAAGACGGCCCCGCGTCGGGCGGCGAGCTGGACGTCGAGACCGTGACCACCAAGCGGCAGCTCGAGAACCTGGTCGAGGCCCTGCAAGCGGCCGATCTCATCGCATTCGACACCGAGACGACCAGCCTCGAGCCGCTCGACGCCGACCTGGTCGGCTTTTCCTTCGCGGTCGAGGCCGGCAAGGCCTGGTACGTGCCGCTGGCGCATGCCGACCAGGACAACGAGTTCAGCGCGGACGAGGCCATGGAGGCGCTGCGCGGCATCATCGAGGACGACGATCGTCCCAAGGTCGGCCAGCATCTCAAGTACGACCTCAACGTGCTCGAACGCGCGGGCATCGCCCTGGGCGGAATCGAGCACGACACCATGCTCGAGTCCTACACCTATCACTCCTCGGGCACGCGCCACGACATGGATTCCCTCGCCACCCGCTACCTGGGGCGCCAGACCACGTCCTACGAGACGGTGGCCGGCAAGGGCAAGAAGCAGGTGACCTTCGATCAGGTGCCGGTGGCAACCGCCGCCGAGTACGCCGGAGAGGATGCGGAAGTGACCCTGGCGCTCCACCAGCATCTGTGGCCGAAGCTTGAGAAGCTCGACGGACCCAGCCGGGTCTACCGTGAGCTGGAGATTCCGCTGATTCCCGTGCTCGCCCGCATGGAGCGAACGGGCGTGGCGCTCGATGTCGACGTGCTCGCCGCGCAGAGCGCCGAACTCGAAAAGCGGCTCGACGAGCTGGTCGAGGCCGCCTACGCGGCCGCGGGCCAGGAGTTCAATCTCGGCTCGCCCAAGCAGCTGCAGGAGATCCTGTTCGAACAGCTCGGCCTGCCGGTCAAGCGCAAGACGCCCAAGGGCCAGCCGTCGACGGCCGAGGACGTGTTGCAGGAACTGGCCGTGGAGGGCCACGAACTGCCCAAGCTGATCCTGGAGCACCGCGGGCTGGCCAAGCTCAAGAACACCTACACCGACCGCCTGCCCGAGCGGATCCATCCCCGCACCGGGCGCGTTCACACCCACTACCACCAGGCGGTGGCGGCCACGGGGCGGCTTTCCTCGACCGACCCCAACCTGCAGAACATCCCGATCCGGACGCCCGAGGGGCGCCGGATCCGCAAGGCCTTCGTGGCCCCGCCGGGCACCGTGCTTCTTGCCGCCGACTACTCGCAGATCGAGCTTCGCATCATGGCCCACCTGTCGGGTGACGAGCGCCTGCTGAAGGCCTTCGCCGAGGGCGAGGACATCCACCAGGCCACGGCGGCGGAGGTGTTCGGGCTGGAGATCGACGCCGTCGACGACAACCAGCGCCGGGCCGCCAAGGCCATCAACTTCGGCCTGATGTACGGCATGAGCGCCTGGGGGCTCTCTAGGCAGCTCGAGCTGCCTAGAGGCGAGGCGCAGGAATACATCGACCGCTATTTCGACCGCTACACGGGGGTCCGTGATTTCATGCAGGAAACGCGCGAACGGGCCCGCAAGCAGGGCTACGTGGAAACCCTGTTCGGACGGCGCCTGTGGGCGGACGAAATCCGCTCGCGCAACAACCAGCGCCGCCAGGCCGCCGAGCGTGCGGCCATCAACGCGCCCATGCAGGGCACGGCCGCCGACATCATCAAGCGCGCCATGATCGACGTGGACGCCTGGATCCAGTCCTCGGACGTGCCCGCGAAACTGGTCATGCAGGTCCACGACGAACTGATCCTGGAGGTCGACGAGGGCGCCCTGGAATCGGTGCGCGAGGGCGTGGTCGATCGCATGCAGCACGCAGCGGAACTCAAGGTCGAGCTCCTGGTCGAAGCAAACAGCGGGCCGGACTGGGAAACGGCTCACTAAGCGTCTGATTTTCAAGTCAAAAAATTTTTTCGAAAATCGGCAGGAATTTTGGAACTTTCGCGCATGCAAGCTGGTCTATTTAATCACCATGCGCATGGTTTGGTCCGCTTCCCTCCCTAGGCGGGCCAAGGATTCGGTTACAGTCCCCAAACCGGATCCGACTACAGGCCCCGGGTCCTCCCTCGCCCGGGGCCTTCTTTATTCCGGGATCGGCGAATAGCGCACCAAGAACGCTGTTGTCGGCGTCCGGCGGTCCTCGGGATCCTCATGTATTCGCACATACACTCCGGTCCCTGCGGTCCGGCGGCCACCGACAACAGCGCTCTCGGCACACTCTTCGCCGATCCCTCCGGGGGTTCGGCTCACACACGCTGTGAGCGGCCCGTGCGGATTTTCTTGATGGGGGGGCAAGTCTGGCAGTACGATGCCGGTTTGGGCTTGAGCGGAATGGGCGGGGCTTTTTCGGTCGCTCGCTCGCCGTGGCGCCAACGCAAAAAACCAGAGGGACTTGCAAGGGTGAATGCACTGCGAATCGGGGGGCTGCTGCTCCTCGTGTTGGCAAGCGGCGCGGCACAGGCGCTGACTTCCCAGCACGAATTTCTCATCGACCTCGACGCCCGCACGAGCACGGGCTGCACGGTTGCGACAGCCGACGGTCCCTTCGAGGGGGTCGAGGTCATCGTTCGCAACACGGTCGAGACCGCCGGCCTGGCCGCCGCAGACGTCACGGACGTGACGCGCCGCGAGTGTGTCGATCCGGCCACGGACAGCTTCGGCCCGCCGGTCAACGTGGGCGGCGGCTGGCCGGTGGGCGTCGGCGAGGGCATTGCCGGCTTTCACGTCATCGAAACGAGCGTGACCGTACCCGGCTCGCTGCGCTTCCGCGGGGCCCGTATCGGCATAGTGGCCAGCAACGAGCTCGGCGACAACGCCACCCTGCTGGAAGTCAACGGCAATCCGATCTATCTTCCGGGCATGACGGCACTGGCGGTGCCCGTGGCAACGGGCGTCGCGCTCTTCGCGCTTGCCCTGGTGATGCTTGCCCTGGGCCTTTTCATGCTCGGACGCCGAGGTCGGCTGACGCTCGTTTCTGTCTTGTGCCTGGCCGGCGCCGGCGTCGCCGCCGCCGGCGCGGTCTATTCCGGGGCGCTGGCGGATTGGGACGCGGATGACCTGCTGGTCCCGACTTCGGCAAGCGACCCGGAAGGCGGTGTGGACGTTCGGGCGGTGTTCGGGCAGAGAAGCGGCGACGGTCTCACCGCCTTTCTGCGGCTCGACAGCGCCCTGGTGTTCGCCGCGCCCCCGGTTCCGCAGGCCGACAGCTACACGACCCAGCTGACCACCCCGATCAACGAAGGCGCGGGGACCGGCCTGCTGGCCAACGATGATCGCGGCCTGCCCGAAGCCGACCTGGTCAGCTTCGG
>JAASTB010000304.1 GCA_021767625.1 Wenzhouxiangella sp. | reverse complement strand
TCGCCGCCGGGCAGCGTGGCGTTGACGACGGTATCCACGCCCTCGCCGATGATGATCACCTCGACCGTCATGCCGGCCTCGACCGGGATCGTGTGACGGTTGGCAGACGGGTCACCGCCTTCGGTGAACTCGCCCGACTCGGAGAAGATTTCTTCCTGGGCGGCCAGCCCGCTGCTCAGCAGCAGGGCGGAAACCAGGGTGATTGCCTTGTTCATGATTGCGGATCCCTCTGAAATGTGAAGATCGACCGATTATACGGCGAGGGCCAAAACCACATTGGACTGCTTCCGGGCCCGGTTGCCGAAGCCGGTCCCGGTCCCGGGGCCCTTCGATTGCTGCCTGTCAGCGCGGCGTGTCGTCAATCAAGACGATTCAGTGCAGCTTTGGTGAGCTTGCAGCCAGGTTCTTGCCGCATCGAGCGCGGTGTCGGCCGGGGTCTCCTCGTCGGGCTGAATGCCCGGGAAGTGAACTTCGCCATGGCGGTCGGCCATGTAGCCGATGGGGAGCACGATGCGCGTGCCGTCCGACAGGGCGTAACCGTTGTTGGCGGTGGCGAGGCCGCCGGTTTCCGATCCGAACAGGCGGGTGTTGTCGCGACCGATGAACGCGATGGCGGTCGCCTCGCCGGAGCTCGACGTATTTCCCGAGATCAGCACGGCCACGGGCAGGTCGGAATTCGCCGGACGGAACGGCTCGACGGACACTGCAATGCGCTCGGTTTTCTCCGAGTCGCCCGAAACCCATGCCGCACCCTCGCGGTATCCCCAATCGGTTGCTTCGCCACCTTCGGGGCCGACGAACCGGCCGAGGGTGCCGGGGCCCGCAATGGGCCCTATGGCTGCGAGCATGGGCCACATGTTTCCGCCGGTGTTGTCGCGCAGGTCGACGACCCAGCCGCACAGGTCGGCTGAGTCGATCGATTTCATTGCCTGGTGCGCGTCGTCCGCGAACTTCCCTTGTACGTGTTCCGGTGTGCCGCCCGGTACTCGGGGAACCCGGATGAGCCCGATTCGCCCACCGATCAGCTCGGCGGTGAGGGGTTCGACCGACTCGGCGGTTTGCTGACTCGGCGGCTCGGATTCGCGGGGGATGGCCAGCATGGTGTGCGGGTCGCTCAGCTGCTGGACCATCATGGAGACCGCCGCACGGGCCTGTTCCCGGGTGGCCCCGTCCGGCAGCGCCGCAAGTCCCGCTTGCCGGACCCCGTCCCAGTCGACGTCGTCGGCGTGCAGGTAGTTCTCACGCAGAATCGAGACTGCTTCGAGGACGTAGTCGCGGGCTTGCGGATCCGCCGCGGCCTGGTTGGCTTCGTCAACCAACGCCAAGTCATCGAACCACGCCGTTCCGGAGCCGATGACCAGGACGCCAATGGTCAGCTTCCGGGCCTCCGTCGAAGGCGGGATTTGGATACGGTATTCCTGCCATTCGGAATCGCCGCTGACGACGCGATCGCGCATGTCGTCCATGAAGATCCGGCCGTCTGGCCCCTCGAGGATGGCCACCAGGGTGGCGCTCGGCGATACATCCCGAGTGCGGATGCTTCCGCGCAAGGTTGCACCCGGGAAGCCCGACTCACCGAGTTCGATTTCCTGTTTGGCGAGTGCCGATCCACCCGATGCGGAATCCGATATTCTCAGCGCTTGCGAGCCGCCAAGGCTTGTGGAATCGTCGAGATCGAAGGCCAGCCCGCGCGCCTGCAGCAGCCACGACTGTGGCTCGCCCTTCGCGTTGCTTTGCTCGAATGAGCCGTTGTCGATTTGCTGCGCCGTATTCGAATGGCTGGCCGCGACTGCTGCGAGAAGCACCCACGCCAGAATGAATCGCGAGCCGACCGACTCTGGTCGGCTCCGCTTTCCTGGAGGAAGCATTGCAAACCCCGTTCTTGGTATCAGCCAGACCCGAGTCTAAGCGAAGGGTTGCCCGGGCTTCCAGGGCTGGCTCACTCGTTTCAGGGTTCGACTACCAGGCGATGCCGTAGTCCTCGCCGTAGTCGCTGGCGCCGCCCTGCATGGTGCCGTTTTCCCAGTCGAACCAGATGGCCTGGGTGGGGTTGTAGACGCGGTCGACGAGGTCGACGTCGTAGCCCATCTGGCGCAGCTGGTCGACGGTGTAGGGCGACAGCGAGCGCGGCACCTCGATGCGGCCGGGTTCGGCCTGGTGGGCGCCGAAGCTGCTCTGCATCTGGTAACTCATGATGTTGTGCCGGCCCTCGGCAGCCTGCTGCACGTTCATGCCCCACTCGACCATGCCCAGGAAGAACTGCAGCAGATTCTGGTCCTGCGTATCGCCGCCCTGCACCGAGAAGGCCATCAGCGGCTTGCCGTCCTTCAGCGCCATCGAGGGCGTGAGCGTCACGCGCGGGCGCTTGCCGGGGGCGACCACGTTGTAGGGGTTGAGCGCTTCGTCGAGCACGAAGCTTTGCATGCGCTGGCTCAGGCCGATGCCGGTATTGCCCGCGATGAAGGCCGGTACCCAGCCGCCCGAGGGCGTGACCGAGACCACCCAGCCGTCGGCGTCGGCGGCCTGGATGGCGGTGGTGCCGGCGCGGAAGCCTTCCTCGAAGGACATGAGGTTGGCCTGCTGGAAGCCTTCCTCGCCTTCGGCCTCGGCCTCGGGCGGGACGATCTGCCAGCTTTTGCGCAGTTCTTGATAAGGATTGTCGCCGGCCTGGAACTCATAGGGGTCCCCAGGCAGGTAGTCGGTCAGGTTGCGCTCCGGGTCGATGAGCTTGCGGCGCTCGGCCGCATACTCCTTCGAAAGCAGGCCTTCGATGGGCTCTTCCGGCGGCGTGTAGGGGTCGCCGTAGTAGAAGTCGCGGTCGGCGAAGGCCAGGTTCATGGCCTGGTAGAGCGTGTGGATGTAGCGCTGCGAGTTGTAGCCCATCGCCTTCAGGTCGAAGCCTTCGAGGATATTGAGCGCCTGCAGCATCACCGGGCCCTGCGTCCAGGTGGTGAGCTTGTAGACATCGATGCCGCGGTAGTTGGTGGTCACCGGCTCTTCGAGCTTGACCTCCCACTCGGCCAGGTCGTCCATGGTGAACAGGCCGCCGGCCTCCCGGGTGGCGCGCACGATCTCCTCGGCGATGTCGCCGGTGTAGAAGCGGTCGTAGGCGGCGTAGATGGCCTCCTTGCGACTCTTGCCTTCGTCCAGCGCCCGGCGCTCGGTCTCGACCAGTTTTTTCAGCGTCTCGGCGAGATCTTCCTGCACGAAGACCTCGCCGCCGCGCGGCGCGGCGCGTTTGTCCGGGTCGTCCGGGTCGAAGTGCGGGAGGAAGACTTCGCGCGAAGACGGCCATCGCTCGATGACCTCGCGGCGGCGCTCCATGTTGTCGGCCTGGGCTGCCTCGATGGGATAGCCCTCGGCCATTTCGATGGCCGGCGCGAGCACTT
>JAASTB010000303.1 GCA_021767625.1 Wenzhouxiangella sp. | reverse complement strand
TGCATGACAGGATTCCGGGCGGGAATGCGCTTGCTTGGGCAGGCCATTCCCGAAATCCGGAGTCCACAGCATGCAGTCCTTCTCAGGCTCTTCCAGCGCAGGCCGGCTCGCCGTCCTGCCGATTCTCTTCGCGCTTTTCCTGATCGTTTCGACGCCGGCCGACTGCGGCGAAGGGGTCGATCGCGTCTTCGCTTCGACCTTCACCGAGGTCATACAGCCGCTCTTTCCCAATTCGGGCGGCACGATCGACTGGCCGGACTACGAACTGTCCGACCGGCTCCAGTGGGTAATCGACGAGTTGGCGGCTTCCGAAACGACGAGCCTGGCGGAAATCCAGGCCAGGTTCTCTGGGGGCTTCGACCAGCCCGGGCTGGTCTCGTTCTTCAACGACGTACTCCGGCCGCAATTTCCGAACGCCGTCGTGATCGATGTCGTGGGCGTCTCACCGACCCGCGCCACCGTCGTCATCGACGGCGACAATCCGGCGTCCGAACTGGGCTACCTCAACCTGTGGACCCAGTATGCCGGCAGCGGCCTGATCACCTACTTCAGCGTGGGCAACTTCTCCGGATCGGTTCAGTTTCCCGGCGACCAGGACTTGACCCTGGGCGAGGCGGCCGACCACTTTCAGGGGCTCACGCCGGCCAACAGTCTCTACATCGGGAGGGTCGACAGCCAGGGGCAGTGCTCGCCCGTGCTCCAGCGGGAGGGACAGACGCCGCGGGCACTGGGCTCGATCTTCAAGATGTGGGTGCTGGCCGCCGTCGCACAACGCCTGGCCGACGGCCTCTCGAACCCGCAGGATCCGATCACCCTGGTCGCGAGCGAGCGCGCGGCCGGCGGCATCATCAACGACGAGCCGCTGGGAACCAGCTTCAGCGTGGACCACATGGCGACCCTGATGATGGGCAACAGCGACAACACCAGCACCGACCACCTGCACGAGTTGGTCGGCCGCACGGCAATCGCCGGGAAGCTTGCCGACATCGGCGTCGAAGACCCCCAGCTCCTGCTGCCCTTCCTCAACATCAGCGAGCAGTTCCACGTGTTCACGCGCTTCGACCTGCCCACGGCACAGTCCTACGTGAACGGTTCACAGGCCTTCCGCGAACAATTCCTGAGCGACGAGATCGTTCCCGAAGGGCCGTCCTACCCGATCGACTTTCCGTTCTTCCACGACGCGCTGCTGACCGAAGGGACCTGGCGCGCTACCGCAGAGGACATCTGCCGCACACTGGCCAGCCTTCAGGGCCTGCCGAGGAACTCGCCGGCGTTCGAGGTCGTCGATCGCGCCATGGGGTCGCAGGCCGCCCAGCCGGGCGTTCGTAACGAGTGGGCTCGAGTCTGGTACAAGGGCGGCAGCCTCGAGTCCGGAGTCAGCGGGCTGCACGTGCTGACCCATGCCTGGCTGCTGCAGGCCGACGGCGCCTCGAGGCCCTGGGTCGTCGTGGCGCTGTCCAACAACGACGCGGGAAACATCGACGCGATCGCGATCCAGTCCGTCACCTCCCGGATCCTCGAGCTGGTTGCCGGCATGCCGGACTGAGGCGCAGCGTCGCTCAGGACCGGTCGATCGCTTCGGCCGCCGTGATCCACGGCTCCTGCCCCCGGCCCCAGCGAATCTCCATCCGGTAGCGGGGCGGCGCGTCGATCGCATTGCGTTGCTCGTCGGTGGCCTGCCTGAGCACCTCGTGAAAACGTCGCGGCAGGTAGACCTCACCGGGCAGGAGTCGGCCGACGCGGCCGCGCAGCCGCAGGTTTTCATCCCGAGCATGCGGGGCGATGGCATGCATCCGCAGCACGCCCCGCGTCACCACGTGGCGATCCGGGTTCGAGTAGCGTCTTCGGAGCGCGTCGACGTCCGTGTCGGCGTCGACCGCGACCAGTCTGGATCCGGCCTTGCGAAGACGCTCCAGCCCGCTGCGCGCGGCCTCGACTTCGTGCCGGCTCGCTGCGCCGGCCTCGAGCTCCGATCTCAGCCGATCCAGCCTCGAACGCTGCTGGTCGAGCAGGGCTTCGAAGGCCGGCCCGTCGTATTCCAGCGCGACGAACAGCCGGCGCTCCTGCCCTCGCCAGTAGCGGTCATCGTCGCGATCGGCGGGCGCAACGTCGAAGCCCAGCTCCGCCAGTTTATCCTCGTCCAGCCAATCGTAGTCCTGGTCGGCCAGACGCAGCGACAGGGACACGCCGGTGCTCTCCCGGCTCGACCAGCGACCATGAGACAGGGCCAGTTCACGCTCGGTCAATTCGAGCACCGAGGCCGGCTGGCCCGAGCGATTCCACGCCACGCCGGCCAGAACCAGGGCGTTGGCGACGACGACAAGGGCGATGGCGAAGACCGACAGCCGAATCTTCATGAGGCAGCTCCGCCGCGCCGCAGTCGCCCCAACACGAGCAGGAAACCGACGGCAATCAGTCCCACGACGAGGAAGAACAGCCACTTTGGCAGCCAGTCCCACCACCAGTCGAAGACCTTGGTGTAGAGGAAGAGCAGGAAGAACGTGGCGCCAAGATTGAAGAGCTTGTGCCAGCCGCGCCGGATGCCCAGCACGATCAACGCCGCGCTGCCGGCGAACCCGAGCAACTGGTAGCCCGCCTCGATCGCGGAAACCGGCAGGGGCAGGAAACTCGCCCGCCCCCAGTGCGAGAGGATGAGCACGCTGAGGAAGGCCACCAGCAGCCCGAACACCCGGTAGACGTTCCGGAAATCGGGCCGGGGCAGTCCGCGGAACCAGCCCGGCAGCGTGATCAGCAGGCCGGCGAGCAGTACGGTTTCCGGCCGCTCGCCGAATGACAGCCAGTAGAGGCCGCCCCAGGCACCGACGGTCGCCGACAGCCAGGCGACGAGACTGACCAGGCCGGCGGTCAGCACCAGCTTCAGGCCCCAGGCGTAGGCCAGGATCAGCGCAAAGGCGGCCCACAGCAGAAAAGCGTTCCGACTGGGCACCAGATTGAAGATCTGGCCCATGACGGCGAGATTCAGCACGAAGCAGGCCACGGCCACGAGCGCCACCAGGCCGGTGAAGTAGCCGCCCCGCTCGCGGCGATGCACCACGCCGGCGAGCAGGGTCGCGGCGATGGGCGCGGCCACCAGCAGCACGACCTGCAGCGGCACGGTGAGCAGCCCCCAGATCCGGTAGAAGAAGAAGAAAACGGCCGCCGAGAGCGCCAGGGCGCCGATCAGGGAGGCGACGCGCATGCCCAGGGACAGGCGCTTGCGGGACTCGTCGACGTCCACGTCGAAGCGCTCGCGCAGCTCGGCCTCTATTGCGGCGTGGTGGGCGTCGATGCGCTGCCGATCGGCGTCACCAAGCGTCAGCACGCGCTCGCGCTCGAGGGCGGCCAACTCTTCGCGAAAAGCGTGCACCCGATCGATTCGCGCCTGGGCAGCG
>JAASTB010000302.1 GCA_021767625.1 Wenzhouxiangella sp. | reverse complement strand
CCGCCTGCCTTCGCTGCGGTGGAGGAGACGTGCAGTTTCGACGAGGTGACTTTCAGCTCCGGCTTCGAAGGCGCCCGGTTGAGCGAGTGCCGGCGACTCGGTGATGCGGCCTTCGAGTTGTTGATCAAACCGGAGTCGGTTCCCATCAACGACAGTCCCTGGTACGCCTTCCGTCTGGAGTTCGACGATGATGCGCAGCTGCGTCCCATCAAGCTGCAGCTGCGCTACGGCGACGGCACGCATCGCTACCGGCCCAAGCTCCTGTTGAACGACGAAGACGCCGGCGTGCACTGGCGGGGCATTCCGTCCGAACGCGTCGAGACCGGCGAGAACGGTCGTTCTTCGGCGTTCGAGGTGACTCCATCGTCGCGTTCCTTCATGATCTCGGCCCAGCCCCTGCTGACCAATGCGGACCATGATGCTTTCCTGCGCGCCATGGCCGAGCATGGAGATGCGAACGTCGAGGTCGTGGGTCATAGTGCCGGAGGCCGTCCGATCGAGGCGCTTCGAATCGGCGGCCCGAGTCCGGTCCGGCCGACGATCGTGCTGCTGGGGCGCCAGCATCCGCCCGAGGTGCCCGGCGCGTTGGCGCTGCAGGCGTTCATCCGGCAACTGCTGGAAGACTCGGAGCTGGCTACACGCTTTCGCTCCGCGTTTCGGGTCGTGGCGATTCCCAACCTCAATCCGGACGGCGTCGCGCGCGGCCACTGGCGTCTCAACGCCAACCACGTGGACCTCAACCGTGACTGGGGGCCGTTCTCGCAGCCGGCGACGCGGGCGGTGGGTGCCATGATCGAGCGTCTCGGCCCGCCGCGCGCCGATCGCGGTGTATGGCTGCTGCTGGATTTCCATTCGACCCATCGGGACGTGTTCTATACGCAACTGATGCCGCCCGATCCCGGATTGCCGCCGATCACGGGCTGCTGGCTCGATGGTGTCGACAAGGCGTTGCCCGACTACGATCTGGCGCGCGCGCCGAGACACCTGGAAGAGGGAACGACCGCGAAGGCCTGGGCGACGCGCGCGCTCGAGGCTCCGGCAGTGACCTACGAAGTGGGCGACGCGACCGACGTCGGCCTGGTGGATCGCGTCGCGCGGACGGCGGCGAAGGAACTCATGCGCACTTTGCTGGAGGCGGTTCGGCCGTCCTCCGCGCATTGCGATGCGGAGTGCACCCCTTGTGCGATCCAGGCGGGTCGCCTCGACGGAGACCGATGATCCATGGCCACCGAAATCGAACGCAAATTCCTGGTCGCGAGCGAAGCCTGGCGAGAACGAGCGGACGAAGGCATCTCCATTCAGCAGGGCTACCTGTGTAGCGAAGGCGAT
The DNA here is from genome assembly GCA_021767625.1 of Wenzhouxiangella sp. GTDB lineage: Bacteria > Pseudomonadota > Gammaproteobacteria > Xanthomonadales > Wenzhouxiangellaceae > Wenzhouxiangella. The sequence continues at coordinate 2,066 of JAASTB010000302.1, read as the reverse complement.
CGTACCGTTCGCGTTCGGCTGACGGCGAGCTCTGCGAAACTCACGATCAAGGGCCCCACTCGGGGGATTGCGAGGCAGGAGTTCGAATATGATATTCCCGGGCGCGATGCCCGAGAGATGCTGGATACCCTCTGTGCCGGTGCTCCGGTCGCCAAGACCCGGTATCGGATCGAACATGGCGACCGGGTTTGGGAGGTCGACGTGTTCGAGGGTGCTAACGCCGGGTTGGTTCTGGCCGAAGTCGAACTGGACAGCGAAGACGAGCGCCTCGAGCTGCCGGGCTGGGTGGGCAGGGAAGTCAGCGACGACCCACGCTACTTCAACGTTTGCCTGAGCCGAAACCCCTACGGCCAGTGGCCGTCTTAGCCGGATCTTCAGGCGTTCGCGGGCGAGCTGATAGGCTCCACGCGGAGCCCAAGCCGATCTTGACGCGAAGGATTGAGTCCAGCCGATGACCATCTCGATCTCAGCGGGTGATCGTCAGCGCCGCACCGTTCTGCGGGCGATGATGGTCGTAACCGCTCTGGGCGGTGTCCTGTTCGCCTTTCTCAATCTCTATCGCGGGTTGTGGCCGGCGGCGGTGGTCGAATTCGCCTTTGTCGCCTATTCGCTGATCCTGTTGCCGATCATCGGCCGCACGGAGAGATTCCGGGCCTGGGCCGTGGCCTACGTGATTCCCTGGACCGGGGCGATGCTGTCGATCCTGGCCATGCCGGGCGCCTCGCCCTCGGTCTTCGTCTGGCCGATCCTCCTGCCGTTGGTGCTGCATTTTCTGTTGGGAAGCCGGCTGGGACTGTTCGTTTCCCTGGCCAGCTTTGCCGGCGCGGCGCTCCTGGCCTGGTTTCGCTTCGGCGCGCCCATCGAAAGCAATTCATTCACGGTGGCCGCCAACTTTTCGCTGGCGGGCATGCTCGGGCTGGCCCTGGCGAACGTCTATGAACGCGGTCGCGAACGCAGCGAGCGCCGCCTGCGCGAGATCGCCGCCACCGACATGCTGACGGGCCTGCCCAACCGCAATCTGCTCGAGGAGACTTTCGACCGCCTTCTGGCCGCGAGTAGTCAGGACGGCGAGCCGCTGTCGATCCTGTTGATGGATCTCGACCATTTCAAGGACATCAACGACGCTTACGGCCATGCTGCCGGCGACCGGGCGCTGGTCGAGTTTGCTCGTCGACTTCGTTCGGAGCTTCGCGACCGGGATTTCCTGTGCCGGTTCGGCGGCGAGGAGTTCCTCGCAGTGTTGCCGGGGACCTCCAAGGAGGTGGCCCGGCAGGTGGCCGAGCGGCTGCGCCTGGCCTGGCGCGAGCAGCCCGCGCAGTGGGGCGAGGGGGCGGATGTCGGCTCGCATTCCGTCAGCGTGGGCATTGCCAGCGTGGGTGGCGACGGCACGGATCTCGACACCCTGCTGCGATCGGCCGACCAGCGCCTCTATCGAGCCAAGGCGGAAGGCCGCGACCGGATCGTTTCGGATTGAACAGGGCCGGCCCGCTGCCGGGGCCGGCCGTCAAGCAATTTCGCGGACGGCTTGTCCGCCGGGCGGTCGATCAGTCGGCGCGCCGGATGGTGAGGCTGCCGCTGAAGGTCTGGGCTTCGACCTCCACTGCGCCCGATCCGCCGTCGACCCGCAGCGATGCGCCCGGGCCGAAACCGGCTTCCTCGACTTCGCCGAAATCGCTTTCGATCCGGCCCGAGTAGGTTTCGGCGCGGATGCGCGGCGTGTCGGCCACGGCCAGGTGCAGCTCGAGCGAGCCGCTGTGGCTCGACAGGCTCAGCGTCGCTCCGGGCGTCGGCGACAGGCGGGCCTCGAGATCGCCGGAGACGGTTTCGCTCTCGAAATCGCTGACCTCCGTGGCCTCGAGATCCACGTGACCGCTGACCGCCTCGACGTCGATCCGGCCGCGCGCGCCCCGGATGGTGAGGTCGCCGCTGACCGACTCGAAGTCGCTTTCCTCGCCGGCGACAGCGTCGGCGTTGACGTCGCCGCTGACGGTCTGGATCTCGATCTCGGCCGAGTCGATCGCGCTCAGTTCGAGGTCGCCGCTGACCGATTCCACTTCGAGGGAGGG
>JAASTB010000301.1 GCA_021767625.1 Wenzhouxiangella sp. | reverse complement strand
TGCGCGTTCCGATCCGGCCCGTCCGCGGCTACTCGGCCAGCTTCGAGATCGACGACGCCGAAGCGCTGCCGACGCTTCCGCTGCTCGACACCGCCCGCCGCTTCGTCACTCTGCGCCTGGGCGAGCGGGGCTTGAGGATCGCCGGCCTGGCGGACTTCGCCGGTGATCGCCGAGCCGTTCCGCCTGCGCGAATGGACGTCCTGCTCGAGAGCGCGCGCCAGCTACTGCCCGGCCTGGCGGACCGGCTCACCCCGGCCGAGGGTCGCCTCTGGGCCGGCCTGCGCCCGGTCACGCCGGACGGACGAGCGCTGCTGGGTGAAACGCGGGTCGAGGGCCTGTACCTGAATGCCGGGCACGGACCGATGGGCTGGACCATGGCCTGCGGCTCGGCTGAGGTGATCGCCGGCCTGATCGAGGGGCGCCCGTCCGCGCTCGATCCGGCGCCTTACCGCCCGGATCGCTGAGTATGCGCAATCCTGCTTGCACCTTCGGCGATCGCTTCCGGTTGGATCGTCGGGCCGGAACTTGATGCTCGGCAAGGCTTTGGAAGCGGCTTCCCGCTAGACTCCGCCCCGTCTTTAACCGGCGGGTGAACGGACTTGCCCTACCATGACCTGAGGGGATTTCTGGACCACCTGGAACGAGCCGGCGAGCTGGCCCGCGTGGCAGAGCCCGTCGATCCCGACCTGGAGGCCACTGCCCTGGCGCGCCATGCGCAGTCCGAAGGCGGTCCGGCACTCCTGCTGGAGAACGCAAGCGGCAGTGATCATCCCCTGCTGCTCAACCTGTTCGGGCATCGGCGCCGCATCGAGGCGGTGCTGGGGGACCGCCCCGTTCGCGGGTTGGCGGAGCTCGGTGAATTGCTGGCGCGGCTGCAGCAGCCGCGCCTGCCCCGCTCGATCCGGTCGGCGCTTTCGGACTGGCCCGAGCTGGGCCAGCTGGCGCTGGTCTCGCCGCGGCGGGTCGAGGGGGCTGCCTTCCAGGAACAGGTGCTCGAAGCCGACGAGATCGACCTGGAGCGACTGCCCGTCCAGCGCTGCTGGCCCGGCGATGCCGGGCGGCTGATCACGCTCGGCCTGGTAGTCACCAACAATGCCCGGCTGGGGCGGCAGAACATCGGCATCTACCGGCAGCAATTGATCGGACCGAACCGGGTGATCATGCGCTGGCTGGCGCATCGCGGCGGTGCGCAGGACTTCGCCGAGTGGCAGCGCAGCCGTCCGGGCGAGCCCTTTCCCGTGGCGGTGGTCATCGGCGCCGACCCGGCGACCACCCTGGCCGCGGTCGCACCCGTACCGGACACGCTCTCGGAATTCCAGTTCGCGGGCCTGCTGCGCGGTGCGCGCAGCCGGGTCGTGCCGGCACCCCTGACCGGGCTGGAGGTGCCGGCCGGCGCCGAGATCGTGCTCGAAGGCCATATCCACCCGGACGACACGGCCGTGGAAGGGCCCTTCGGCGACCACACCGGTCACTACAACGCGGCCGGGGTCTACCCGGTGCTGACCGTCGAGCGGGTATCGATGCGCGAAGACGCGATCTACCAGGGCAGCTTCATGGGCAAGTCGCCGCACGACGAGCCCTCCGCGCTGGCCTCGGCGCTCAACGACCTGTTCGTGCCGATCCTGCGCGGCATCTTTCCGGAAATCCGCGACTTCTACCTGCCGCCGGCGGCCTGTTCCTACCGCATTGCCCTGGTGTCGATCGACAAGCGCTATCCGGGGCATGCCCGCCGGGTGATGATGGGCGTGTGGTCTTACCTGCGGCAGTTCACCTACACCAAGTTCGTCGTCGTGGTCAATGCGGACATCGACGTGCGCGATGGCAACGAGGTGCTCTGGGCCCTGGCCAATCACGTCGACCCGGCGTGCGACAGTCTGATGGTCGAACGCACGCCGGTCGACGTACTGGATTTCGCCTCGTCCGAATCCGGCCTGGGGTCCAAGCTGGGCCTGGACGCGACGCGCAAACTGCCGGGCGAGACGGGCCGCGAACGGCCCCGACCCATCGTTCCCTCCGCCGAGGTGGAACGACGGGTCGAGGCGCTCTATTGCCGGATTGCCTCCGGGCGAGGGGAGCGGTGATTCAGGGCTCGGGGTGGGCCTTGAGCATGAAGCCGTCGTTGCCGATCAGGACGAGTTCACGCCCGCCGGGACCGGTGGTGACCCAGCCGCGGCCGCTGTAGGAATCGATCGGATAGTCCTCTTCGGGCCGGTTGATCACGAAGTCGAGCAGGCCGACGCCGCCGTCGTCGATGTCGTCGATCCAGCCTTCGAAGTGGCAGCCGCCCTGCGGCTCATAGATGGGATGCATGTCGATGCAGGTATGCCCGTTGGGATCAATGGTCATAACGGCCCGGGTATCGAAATACGGATCGCGCATCGGGATTCTCCAGCGACCGGCCAGGGTTTCGGCATCGACGGGCTTGAGCAGGCTGCGATCGTCGTCGGCCGGCCAGATGGTCAGGGTGCGCGTACGGTTCTCGGTCTCCCAGGTCATTTCGGCACCGGCCTCTTCGCTGAACCACTCTCCGAGCAGGTCCCAGCTCTGTGGGTCGGCTTCGACGCGCGTCCAGCGCGCCAGGCTGGCGGTGCCGGCGACTTGCCCGTCGCCCGCGATCGGCTGGGTGACCACCGTGTGGTGCGCAGGGATCGCCATGGGCTGGCCGCCGAAGAGGGGACTAAACTTGTCCTCCACACCCCAGAGCCGGCCCTCGAGATCCAGGAAGCCCGTGAAGCCTTCCGGGTCGTAGGGGCCGCTGGAGACGATCTCGCCGCTGTAGCGCCCGAACTCTGCAGTCGCCACCGGCGGCAGCGTGCAGTCGGACCCGACGATGCCGGCCAGGCGGTGCAGCTGCATGGCGCCTTCGCCGTAGGCGGGGTCGTCGGCGTCCCAGCTCAGTTCCGCGCGGCTGCAGCTGGTGAATTCGATGCTGACTTCGCCCCAGACCGAGACTTCCTTGTCGGCCGGGTCGAAGTCGCCAAAGCGCATGCCGCGCGGGGCGTAGGCCGTGCCCTGGATGGCGTGGCCGGAGACGTCGCCCTCGACGACCAGGGTGAGCGGATTGCCGTCGGGATCGTAGACGTGCCAGACGGCCTGGGCGAAGTCCGGCTGGACCAGCAGCAGGGTGATGCCGTGACCGGACTGCTCCGGGTTGTACCAGTGCCCGCTGATGCCGCCGGGCAGGGCGGCAGAGGCAAATTGTGCGGGCAGGATGAAAAAGATGGAGAACGCCAAGAGGCGGGTGAACGGTTTCATGTGATTCTCCTTGCCGTGGATGCCAACACTCCCCTAGGATCATCCTACCCGAGGGGAAGTCTTCGCAGCAATCGGCGGTTTCGATGCTGGTCGAACTCCGCGTGAACACGCCCCTGTAGCGAGCTTTGCCTCCAGAGCGATCGTGGC
>JAASTB010000300.1 GCA_021767625.1 Wenzhouxiangella sp. | reverse complement strand
GCAATACCCAGCAACACGGCGATTCCCGCCAGCCCGAAAAGATCCTGAATCAAACCGCTCGACTCCCTCGAAGATGCGCCGGTACTTTTAACATATCTGCAAAGGCGCACGCGCGCTGGCGATTCCCGGTGCGAGCGGACTAGAATGGCGAGAAGGTCGGCTCGAGCGCCACGAAGGCAGCTTTCGACTGGCCGGATTTCGGCGGGAATTCCGTTATTGGGGTACACCATCGTGCAGCCTGCCCATCCGTCAACGGATTCGCAGTGCCGCAACAACCAGGATCAAAGCGGGAGGTAAGACCATGAAGTTGAGATTGATCGTCGGCCTGTGCGCACTCGGCATGCTGACCGGCTGCCCGGCGGCCGGCACCACGACCCAGGTTCGCGACAGCGGCTCCGGCCCGAGCATGGAAGAAGCGCGCGCGGCGCATTACAACGGCCCGCAGGCCCGTATTGCCGTGGCTCGGTTCGAAAACAAGGCAGCCAACTCCGGCCGCTGGTGGAACGAGTCGATCGGTGACGGCATGGCCGACATGCTGACCACGGCCCTGTTCAACTCCGGGCGTTTCATCGTGCTCGAGCGCCAGGCCATCGACGACGTCATGGCCGAGCAGGACCTGGGTGCCAGCGGTCGCGTGCGAGAGAGCACCGCCGCTGCCATCGGCGAGATCGAAGGCGCCGAGCTGTTGGTCGTCGCCGCGGTCACGGAGTTTTCCGAGAACGCCAGCGGCACGCGCGGGTCCTTCGGGGGCAGCCGCATCGGCCGGGTCATCGGCGGCATCGCCGGCGGCAGCAGCAGCGCCCACATGGCCATCGACCTGCGCATCATCGACTCCAACACCAGCCGCGTGCTGGCCGCCACCAGCATCGAAGGCGAAGCCAAGGACTTCGACATCGGCGGCGCCCTGGCCGGCTACACGGGCAGCCACGCCCTGGGCGGCTCGCTCTCGACCTGGGAAAACACGCCGCGCGAGAAGGCGCTGCGCCAGGTCATCGGCAAGGCGGTCGAGGAAGTCGTGCGCCGCACCCCGCAGCGCTACTATCGCCACGGCGGCGGCCAGGCGGCCGGCTACCAGGCCAGCAACACCGGCGGCAACGGCAGCGCCGGCGGCGGCACCGGAGAGCGCGTCGTGATCACGGCCAACTCGCTCAACGTCCGCTCCGGACCCAACGGCGAAAGCGCCGTCCAGTTCAGCCTGAGCTCGGGCGCCATGGCCGACGTGCTGGTGCGCGCCGGCGACTGGATCCAGATCCGAGACAGCCAGGGCCGCACCGGCTGGGTGGCCTCGGAATTCACGCTGGACGTGCAGTAAGAACGCGCGGCACACGTCGCGGTTCGACAAAAGGCCTCGCCCGGGTTCGGGCGGGGCCTTTTTCGTTTACAGGGACCGCGGCGTAGCCGCCGCCGTCAGTCGAACTGCGCCCGGATACCCTCGAGCCACGGCGCCACGGAATCGACCGCCCGCCTCGTGGCATTGAGCGAGGTGAATTCGATCTGCTCAACCGGCGAGGCGCCCATCTGGCGCATGTCGTGCAGGTCGTAGGTGATGGCCTCGAGTTGCGCGATGAACGCCGTCTCGACGCGGTTGTAGTACTGAAGCTCCCGCTCGCCGGCCGGCAGGGCACGGGCGACGACGACATAGCGGGCGCCGGCATCGAGGGCGGGCCCGGCCAGTCCGGCCAGGTCGACTTCCTCGCCGTGGACGTAGTTGCGGTAGCCGCTGACAAAGCCGCGCTGCACCAGCGGGTGGCTGCTGCCGCGCAGGGCCGACTCGATTTCGCGCACCATGGGATCGGCGATGACCGGGTCGCCCACGCCGATGACCACGATTCCGCGCGGCGGTGGTGGCGGCGCCGACCGTCGCGCAGTCTCGGCGGGCGCGGCGTTCATGGCTGCCGCAGTCGACTCGCTGTCGACCATGGCCACTTCCCGACCCTCTTCGGCGACGGATGCTTCCGGCGGACCGGACTGTTCGCCTGCGTCTCCCGCGACCGCTTCGGATTCGCCCGTCGCAACCGCCTCGCTGGCCGAGCCGGTCGACTGACCTTCATCCTGTGCAAGGCCCGTGGCCGCAGTGTCCGGCTCGCCGACGGCGTCTTCCGGGACGGCCGTCCCGCCGTCGGCTCCGCCCTCACCGGCGGCCACGGCCTGACCGGCCCGCAATGCGCCGGCGGCATCGGCCGCCGGGCCGGGCTGCTCCAGCGAAGCCTCTTCCGAGTCGGCCTGCGAGGCAGACGCGGCCGGCGTGGTTGCGGCGTCGTTTCCGCCCGGCCACCAGGCGGTGACGCGGTTCCAGGTGGACGAGTCGAGCCGCGCCAGCCCGAAGCCGGCCGCCGCCAGCGCCAGGACCATCACGACCAGTATGGCCGCCGTTCGGCCGCGCCGCTTCGGCACCTCACGCTTGACGGGAACGGGATGCTGCTGCGCGGTTTCGGTCTGAAGAACGGCAGTGGCCTCCGGCGCGCTGGCTGTCGGCGCCGCCTGGGCGGCGGTGCGGGCCGTGGCCAGCGCCTCGGTCACTTCGCGCTCGGCGGTGGAGGGCCCCGTGTCACCACGTTGGACCGGACCCGTCTTGCCGGTCTTGAGGGGTTTCATGTCGGCGAGCAGGGCCGACCAGTCGGCGTATCGATCGGCCGGCTTGACCGCCAGGAGTTTGTCGAGGATATCGATGACCCGCTCGTCGACCTTGCCATCGAGCTGGGACAGATCGGGAAACCCGCCGGCGGCGAGCTGCTTGAACGTCTCCTTGAGATCGCGCCCCGGCATCAGGCGATCGCCGGTGAGCATTTCGTACCAGACCGCCCCGAGGGCGAACATGTCGCTGCGTGAATCCACCGGGCCGCCGCTGAGCGCCTCGGGCGCCAGGTATCCGGGCGTACCCATGATCGACTGACTGCCCTGGCCGGACTGTTCGGCGGCGATGCAGGCGATGCCGAAATCGGTCAGCACGGCCCGGCCGCGCCGGTCGATCATGATGTTGCCCGGCTTGACGTCGCGGTGGACGATGCCTTCCTCGGCGGCGGCCGCCAGGGCGTTGGCGGCCTGCTCGGTCACGCGACGGGCCATTTCCGGCGAGCACTGGCCCTCGCGATCGATGAACTCGGCCAGCGATTCGCCGTCGACGTATTCCATGACGAAGTACGGCTTGCCGTCGTGTTCGTCGGCGACGAAGATCTGGGCGATGTTGGGGTGGTTGAGCGCGGCGACGTTGCGGGCCTCGCGCAGGAAGCGGGCCACGACGATTTCGTCGGCGCTGAGCTCGTCGCTCAGGCACTTGATGGCAATGAAACGTTCGAGCTTGGGATCGAGCGCCTTGTAGACCACGCCCATGCCGCCGCGGCCGAGCTCGCTGATGATGTGATAGCGTCCGAGAACTTCGCCCATGTCCGTCACCTCCCGGCTGGATGGGTCGCCG
>JAASTB010000299.1 GCA_021767625.1 Wenzhouxiangella sp. | reverse complement strand
TCGCAGACCTCCTCGCCGATCTGACCCAGCCAGCCGGTGATCTCGACCCCGAGCTTCTCGCGCAGCCACTTCTTCGCCAGCGCACCGGCCGCCACCCGCATCGCCGTCTCTCGAGCCGAAGACCGCCCGCCGCCGCGATAGTCGCGAATGCCGTACTTGTGGTGATAGGTGTAGTCCGCGTGCCCGGGCCGGAACTGATTGGCGATCTTCGAATAGTCCTTGGACTTCGCGTCGGTGTTGTAGATCAACAGCGCGATCGGCGAACCGGTGGTCTTGCCCTCGAATACGCCCGAGAGAATCTGCACGTCCTCGGCTTCCTTCCGCTGCGAAGTCCACCGACTCTGCCCGGTCGCCCGGCGCATCAACTCGTCGCGAATTTCCTCGGCTGCGATGTCCATGCCGGGCGGGAAACCATCGATCACACAGCCGATCGCCGGCCCGTGGCTTTCGCCGAAGGTGGTCAGAGTCAGGAGGTGGCCGAAGGAGTTGGTGGGCATCAGGTTTCAGGTTTCAGGTTTCAGGAAAAGGACCGTGCCGTCGCCCCGGACTTGATCCGGGGCCTCCCATCGGTTGGCGCCTTCGGCTGGGAGGTCCCGGCTCGGGGTCCGGGACGACGCTGCGCACCGGTTCGGGGTTCGGGCCACGACACCAAGATGTGGCCGAGTTGGGTTCTGCGCTCAGCGACTCCCTGCGTAACGATTTTCGGCAACACACTCACCGACTCTCCACTCGCTCCTGAACACTGAACCCTGAACACTGAACCCCTTTCTCAGACTTCGATCCAGGGCAACCGACCATCAGAGATTGGTGTAATTGGGACCGGAGCCCCCTTCCGGCGTCACCCAATCGATCACCTGATAGGGATCGGCGATATCGCAGGTCTTGCAGTGCACGCAGTTGGCGGCGTTGATCTGCAGGCGCTTGCCGCCTTCGTCTTCGACCACTTCGTAGACATTGGCGGGACAGAACCTGGTGCAGGGGTTGCCGTACTCCTCTTCGCACTTGGTGAAACACACGTCCGGGTCGATGACCTTCAGGTGCACCGGCTGGTCTTCGTCGTGCTCGGTCTGCGCGTAGTAGACGGAGGCGAGGCGGTCGCGCGGCGGCAGGTCGCGGTCGACGTAGTCGAACTCGAGACCCTTCTCGTCGATCTTGCGGTATTGCTCATGGTCGGCGTGATTAGACAAGGTACGGGGCAGCTTGCCGGCTGTCGCCGTCTCGATGGCGGCGATCGACATGCCGCGCCACAGTCCCTTGTTGAAACCGGGGCGGATGTTCCGGACCTTCTTGAGTTCGGCCATGATGTCGGAGTCGCGCAGCCGCTTGTCGAAGCCTTCGCTGCTGAGCTTCTCGCTGAGGTGTTCTGCGGCGAGCATGCCCGACTTCATCGCCTGGTGCGTACCCTTGATCTTGGGCACGTTGAGCAAGCCCGCCGAATCGCCAATCAGCATCGCGCCGGGCATTTCCACCTTCGGCAGCGACTGGTAGCCGCCCTCGACCAGCGCGCGGGCGCCGGACGACAGGATCTCGCCGCCCTCGAGCAGCTCGTGCATCATCGGGTGGTGCTTGAACTGCTGGAAGGCCTCGAAGGGCATGAATTCGGGGTCCTGGTAGTCCAGGCCGCAGACGAATCCGACCGCGACGCGGTCCTTGTCCAGGTGGTAGACGAAGCTGCCGCCATAGATTTCACTGGGCAGCGGCCAGCCGACGGTGTGCTGGATGAGGCCAGGCTCGACGCGGCCTTCCGGCAGGCGCCAGAGTTCCTTCATTCCGATGCCGTAGGTCTGCGGGTCGCTGTCGGCGTCCAGCTTGTACTTCTTGATCGCGCGCTTGGACAGGTGGCCGCGGCAGCCCTCGCCCAGAACGGTGACCGGCGCATGGATCTCGATGCCCTGGACGTAGGTGTCCTTTTCCTTGCCTTCGGCGTCGACGCCCATGTCGCCGATGATCACGCCCTGGACTTCGTCCTTGTCGTTGTAGCTCAGGTCCGCGGCGGCGAAACCGGGGAACAGGTCGACGCCCAGCGCTTCGGCCTTGGGCGCCAGCCAGCCGCACATCGCACCCAGCGAGACGATGAAGTTGCCGTGATTCTTCTGCTGCGGCGGCGTGGGCAGCTTGCGCTTGCCGGTCTTCGACAGGTGCAGGAACTGATCCTTGCCGGCCGGAACGCAGATCGGCGGCGGATCGTCGCGCCAGCCTTCGATCAGCGCATCCAGCGGCTCGGGCTCGATGACCGCGCCGGAGAGGATGTGTCCGCCGATCTCGGCGGCCTTTTCGATCACGCAGACGTTGAGATCGTCCTTGAGCTGCTTGAGCCGGATGGCGCAGGCCAGGCCGGCCGGGCCGGCACCGACGATGACCACGTCGTATTCCATGATTTCGCGTTCGGACATGAGGTTCGCAGGGAATTCGGATCAGACCTCAAAGGATACAGCCAAGGCGCTGACGGTGTCAGCCGAACGCCGCGCTGCCTGCAGATCCCTAGCCGGCGAGAAGCGATCTCAGCTCGGACAGGACCGTCTCGAGCATCAGGGGCTGCGCTTCGGCGGTCGGGTGGATGCCGTCGTCCTGCAGCATGCCCGGGCGCTGGAAGATGTCCTCGAGGAAAAACGGGAGCAGCTCAACGCCGTAATGCTCGGCCAGGCGCGGATAGACCGCCTCGAAGCGCTCGATGTAGACCGGCCCCAGGTTGGGCGGCAGGCGGATCTGCATCAGGCCGACGCGGGCGCCGGCCGACTTGCCTTTTTCGATCAGGGCCGCCAGATTATCTTCGGTCTGGGCCGGCGAAAGTCCGCGCAGTCCGTCGTTGCCGCCCAGTATGATCAGCAGCACGTCGGGGTCGTGGCGCTCGAGCAGCCCGTCGATGCGGGTCACCGCACCGGCGGTGGTCTCGCCCGAGATGCTCGCGTTGACCACTTCGTGCTCGCCGTCCAGCCGCTCGGACAGCAGGTACACCCAGCCCGATTCACGGGGGATGGAATAGGCGTCGGAGAGACTGTCGCCGACGATCATCACCGTGGCGGCCCGGGCGGCGCCGCCCAATAGCAGGCCGGCCAGCAAGACGGCGATCCATGCAACGTAGACAATTCGATTGAACATGACCCAATCCGGTAAAGAGATCCTGTCGGCCCGACAGGTGGGATTTTCCGTCGACGCGCCCGGCGGGCGGCTCGACATCCTCAAAGATATCAGCCTGGACCTGAACGCCGGCGAAACGCTGGCGATCGTCGGGGCGTCGGGCTCGGGCAAGACCACCCTGCTCGGCCTGCTTGCCGGCCTGGATCGCCCGACCTCCGGCGATATTCGGCTCATCGGCGCCGAACTCAAGTCGCTCGACGAGAACGCCCGCGCGCGGCTGCGCAAGCGCCACGTCGGCTTCGTCTTCCAGAGCTTCCACCTGCTGCCCAGCCTGACCGCGC
>JAASTB010000298.1 GCA_021767625.1 Wenzhouxiangella sp. | reverse complement strand
GATCCAGGCCGGCGCACCGGTACTCGAGATCGGCCGCCTGGAGGAACTGGAAGTGCGCGTCGACCTGCTGAGCATGGACGCCGTGCGGGTCGCCGCCGGCACGCGGGTGATCATCGAGGGCTGGGGCGGTGATAAGCCCCTCGAAGGCCGCGTGCGTCGCGTTGAGCCGGCCGGTTTCATGCGCATCTCGGCGCTGGGCGTGGAAGAGCAGCGCGTGCCGGTGCTCGTCGAACTCACCTCGCCGCGCGAGCAGTGGCAGGAGCTGGGCGTGGGCTTTCGCGTCGAGGCCCGTTTCGTGCTCTGGGAAGGCAAGGAAGTCCTGCAGATACCCGCCTCCGCCCTCTTCCGGGTCGACAACCGCTGGCATGTCTTCGTGGTCGAGGACGGACGAGCGTATCTGCGCACGGTCGAGACCGGGCGGCGCAGCGGCCTGCACGCCCAGGTGGTTTCGGGCCTGCAGGCGGGCGAGCGCGTCGTCGCCCATCCCGGCGACCAATTGGCTGACGGGGTGCGGGTTTCGGTCGAGGGGCAATGACGCGCCGCTGACAAGAAACGGGCCCGCTCGGTGGCGGGCCCGTGGGTCGTCCATCCGGTCAATGAACGATCGAGACGGTTCAGCCGCCGCCGTGCTGCGGACCCTGCATGGCCGAGCGGATGTCGAGCAGCGAGTTGCGGGTCTGCTCCTGCTGGATTTCGAGCTCGCGCTGGGTAATGCAGCGGCGACGCGAGATGCGGCTGCCGGTCTTGCGCACCTTGCGGCAGATGATGCGCTCGTCGTTCTCGCCGCCGAGCAGCAGGGTGTCGAGCTCTTCCTGGGTGTTGATCAGGGCGATCTCGTCGTCTTCGGAGAGCTGTTCGACGCTGTCGACGTCCTCGAGCAGGTCCTCGAAGCGACCGTGGAGCTTGTTGAACTCACGCCATTCGCGGTCGCTGAGTTCGCGCGGATCCCCTTCCTCGAGCTTGCCGCGCAGCTCTTCGAGGGCAGTCATGAATTCGTCGATCGAGGCGACGTCGCGGGCATGGGCGGTGTTGGTCAGGCCGGCCGAAAGCGCGATGGCGGCCAGCAGGGCGATGGCAATGGTTTGGCGAAAGAACATGCTTGTCGGTCTCCGTGATTTGAATAACAACGAAATCGATCGTACTAACGATTACGTCAAACGTCAACGGCCCGCGGAAATGCGTCGGGCCCGGCGGCGGGCAATCGGAACAATCCCCCTGTGCGATTCGCATACCATACAGGGTTCGCCCGACACGCTCAGCATCCATGCGCATCATTTCGCTCAACGCCAACGGCATCCGCGCCGCCCACCGCAAGGGGTTCTTCGACTGGCTGAAGAAGCAGAAGGCCGATTTCGTCTGCATCCAGGAGACCAAGGCACAGCACTGGCAGCTGGCCGACCGCGATTTCTTCCCCGTCGGCTATCACAGCTACTACCACGACGCCGAGAAGAAGGGCTACTCCGGGGTGGCGATCTACTCGAGGCACCAGCCGGTGCGCGTGGTCTACGGCCTCGGCTGGGAGGAGTTCGACCGCGAAGGCCGCTGGCTGCAGGTGGACTTCGAAAACCTGAGCGTGGTGTCGCTCTACCTGCCCTCGGGCACGTCCAAGGATGAGCGCCAGCAGTTCAAGTATCGCTGCATGGATCGCCTGCACCCGCACCTCGAGGAGCTGGCCGGCCACGACCGCGACTACGTCATCTGCGGCGACTGGAACATCGCCCACAAGGAAATCGACCTCAAGAACTGGAAGGCCAACCAGAAGAACTCCGGTTTTCTCCCGGAAGAGCGCGCCTGGCTCGACGAGGTGTTCGGCCCGGTCGGCATGGTCGATGCCTTCCGCAAGGTCGACCCCAACCCGGACCGCTTCACCTGGTGGTCGCAGCGCGGTCGGGCCCGCGAGAAGAACGTGGGATGGCGCATCGACTACCAGGTGGTCACCGCCGGGTTGGCCGAGCGCGCGAGCGCGGCCGAGATCTACACCGACGAGAACTTCTCCGACCATGCGCCGCTGATCATCGACTATGACGACTGAGCAACCATGACCGCCGAAGCGGCCGGCGAGGGGCGCTGGCAACGCGCCTGGACGGTCTACACCCGTCCCACGGTCCTGCGCATGCTGCTGCTGGGCTTCTCTGCCGGGCTGCCCTTCATGCTGGTGTTCTCCACCCTGACCGCCTGGCTTCGCGACGAGGGCGTTTCGCGCACCGCCATCGGCTTCTTCGCCTGGATCGGCATCACCTACTCGATCAAGGTGTTCTGGTCGCCGGTCGTCGACCGCGTCCGACTGCCGGTGCTGACCCGCGCTTTCGGCCAGCGCCGAGGCTGGATGCTGCTCGCGCAGGTCGGCATCATGGCCGGCCTGGCCGGCATGGCGCTGACCGACCCGACGGTGCAGTTGACGCAAGTGGCCCTGCTGGCACTCCTGGTCGCCTTCTCCGCGGCGACTCAGGACATCACGATCGACGCCTTCCGGATCGAGTCCGACTCAGACGAGTTCCAGGCCGCGCTGGCCGGCACCTACGTGCTGGGCTATCGCATGGCCATCCTGGCCACCGGTGCCGGCGCGCTCTACATCGCCGACTTCGCCAGCTGGACGCTGGCCTACCTGTGCATGAGCGCCCTGGTGCTCGTCGGCGTGGTCGCGGTACTGATCTCGCCCGAGCCGACCTCGCTCGAGCGGCTCGACATCGAACAGGACCCCCTGGTCGCGGCCTTTCGCAAGCGCACCCGCCTCAAGGGCTGGCTTCAGAACATCGGCGCATGGCTGACCGGGGCGGTTGTCGCGCCACTGGTCGACTTCTTCCGCCGCAACGGCTGGATGGCCCTGCCGGTGCTGG
The DNA here is from genome assembly GCA_021767625.1 of Wenzhouxiangella sp. Classification (GTDB taxonomy): domain Bacteria; phylum Pseudomonadota; class Gammaproteobacteria; order Xanthomonadales; family Wenzhouxiangellaceae; genus Wenzhouxiangella. Next base: position 600 of record JAASTB010000298.1, on the reverse strand, counting down.
CCCTGGTGGGCCTGTTCAAGGTTTCCGACATTTCCATGGCGGCGATGGCCAATCCGCTCTACCTGGACCTGGGCTTCAGCTTGAGCGAGATCGCCACGGTCACCAATGTCTTCGGCATCGTGATGACCATCGTCGGCGGCCTGCTCGGCGGCGTGCTGGTCGCGCGCTTCGGTGTCCTGAAGATGCTGCTGGCCTCGGCGATTATCGTGGCGGTCACCAACCTGCTGTTCGCCTGGCTGGCGACCATCGGTCCGCAGATCTGGGCGCTGTTCATGACCATCGGTGCCGACAACCTGGCCAACGGCCTGTCGGCCACGGTATTTATCGCCTGGCTGTCCTCGCTGGTCAGCCGCCGCTACACGGCCACGCAATACGCGCTTTTCAGCTCCTTCATGACCCTGCCCGGCAAGCTGCTCGGCGGGCCCTCGGGCTGGATCGTCGACAACGCCGGCTACGTCTTCTTCTTCGTCTATGCCTCAGCCCTGGGCATCCCCGCCATCCTGCTCATCCTGTGGCTGATGCAGCGCCGCTACGACGCCGTCGCCGACCGCGGCTGACAGCGCGGCGCGCCGGCGCATGCCGGCTCGGTCCGTCGGCTTG
>JAASTB010000297.1 GCA_021767625.1 Wenzhouxiangella sp. | reverse complement strand
TGGCGCGATTGTTCTTCCGTTGCGCTTCGCTTGACCGGGTCGAGAATGGCCAGCAGCCGTTCGACCTGGTCCGGCCACTTCAGGCGCGCCGCCGCCCACAGCGCCCAGGTCGCCGCATGCGTGTACTGCGCGCCGTTTTCGCGGATGCCGGGCGGATAGCCGCGGATGTAGCCGGGGTCGTGCTGGATGCGGTTGAACGGCGGGCGCAGCAGCTGGATCAGGCGGGCCTCGTCGTCGACGAGCTGTTCGAGCGCCGCGGCCATGGCTCTCGGCGCGCGCTCGGGCGGTTCGGACGGCCCCAGCACCGACCAGGCCTGGGCGATCAGGTCGATGCGGCATTCCTCGTTGTCTTCCGATCCCAGCGGCATGCCGTCGTCGAACCAGGCGCGCAGGTACCAGCGCCCGTCCCATGCCTGAGATTCGAGGCGCTGCAGGAGCTGCCCGGCCAGTTGCCGGTATTGCGCCGCGTTCTCGGGAACCCCGCGCGATTCGCACAGCGGCGCGAACTCCTGCAGGACGCGCACCAGGAACCAGGCCAGCCAGACGCTTTCGCCGCGGCCGGTCGTGCTGACGCGGTTGAGCCCGTCGTTCCAGTCGCCGCTGCCGATCACCGGCAGGCCGTGCGGGCCGACCGTGCTGGCCCGGTCGATGGCGCGGCAGCAATGATCGAACAGGCTGTCCCGGCGCTCGCCCCAGCCGAACTCGGCATAGCGCTCGGCCTCGCCCGGCGCGAGCGGTGCACCGACCAGCCAGGCCGCGGGCTCGTCGAGAATTCCGACGTCTCCGGTGGCGCGCACGTAGTGCGCCGTCACGAACGGCAGCCACAGCAGGTCGTCCGAGCAGCGGGTACGAACCCCGCGCAGGGGCGACTCGTGCCACCAGTGCAGCACATCGCCCTCGGGAAACTGTCGCGCCGCTGCGGTCAGGATCTGCTCGCGCGCCGCCTCCGGGCGCAGCCAGGTCATGGCCATCACGTCCTGGAGCTGGTCGCGGAACCCAAAGCCGCCGCTGGACTGGTAATAGCCGGTCCGCCCCCAGAGCCTGGCGGTGATCGCCTGGTACGGCAGCCAGCGGTCGTAGAGCCGGTTGAAGCTCTCGTCGGGCGTTTCGACCGAGACCTTCGAGAGCAGCTCGTCCCATTGCCGGCCGGATTGCCCGAGGCTCTCGGCCGCCCAGCCAGCCGCGGTGACTCGCTCGGCGAGTGACCGGGCTTGCTCGCGCGTGTCGCCGTGGCCGATGAAGAAGTGCACCACGCGCTCCTCGCCCGGCGGCAGGTCCAGGTGAACCTGCAGGGCCGCGCAGGGATCGCTGCCCGGCGCCAGGGCCCCGCTCAGGCCGATGCGCCACAGCGCGGCGGGCCGATCGAGCGACCCGCCCTGCCCCAGGAATTCCGTGCGGTCGGTGGTGAACCCGTGCAGCGGCAGGTCGCTGGCGACGAAGGCGTGACCGCGGCCGGCGAAACGGTCGTAGCGATTGGTCGCCAGCAGGGCGTTGCGCTCCAGGTCCAGGTCGCACTCGAGGTGCAGCGCGGTGTCGCCGCGGCGGTTGCCCAGCACCCATTCGAGGTAGCAGGTGGCCGTGACCCGGCGCGTCCAGTCGCAGCGATTGCGCAGGCTCAGGCGGCAGATCTTGACCGGCTCGGCCGGGTCGACGTGGACGAGCAGCGATTGGTCGAGGCCGCTGTCTTGTCGGAGGAAGCGGCTGTAGCCCACCCCGTGGCGAACCTGGCAGTCGCCCGGCCCCGGGCGCGGGCCGGGCGTGGGCGTCCACACCCGCCCGGTTTCTTCGTCGCGCAGGTAGATCACCTCGCCGGAGGGATCCTCGACGGGGTCGTTGGGCCAGGCGGTCAGGCGATACTCGCTGCTGTTGCCCGCCCAGGTGAAGCTGCTGCCCGACTCGGTCACCAGGGTGCCGAAACCCTCATTGGCGAGCACGTTGGACCAAGGGGCGGGCGTGCGCTCGTCCGGTGCGAGGTGAATGACGTATTCGCGCCCGTCCTCGCCGAAGCCGCCGATGCCGTTGTCACAGGAAAGCGCGTCGGGTCGCTGCAGCGCTTCGGTAAAGCGATCGGCATCCTGCACGTCGCGCGAAGGCACCAGCGGCGGCAGGCGATCGGCCTTCTGCGTGACGAGTTTGCCGGCCAGGTCGCCGCGGTCGAGGTCCAGCACCACGCTGGCGGCGGCCAGCAGCGCGCTGCGCTGGGCCGCGGAGAGTTCGCGGCCGGGGATCACCGTGACCTGCCCGGTCAGCACGCGCTGCGTGCGGGAGCGAACCGACTCGACCAGTTCCTGCAGGCGATCCCGGCCGGTCTGCTCGTACCCGGCCGCCGTCTCGTCGAGCAGCAACAGGTCTGAGCGGACCTGGCGGCCCGATACCAGGGTGTGGGCCTGCACCAGGCGCTCGATTTCCTGGAGGTCGCGATGCGTCCGGATGACCACCGTGACGATCGGCCAGTCGCCGGAGATGCCGCGCGACCACAGCAGGGCCTGCAGCGGCTCGTCGGCTCGCTCCAGGCAACGCCGCCATTCCGGTTGCGGTTCGAGCATGGCCGAAGCCAGGCGCATGGCGAACTGCGCCTGGGCCGGCGGCATCTGCAGGTGGTGCAACTCCAGCGCCGACTGCATGCGCGCCTGCTCGAACAGCCAGTTGATGCGGCTGATCGAGCGGTAATTGTCCAGCGCACCGAGCAGTTCCTCGCGCGAGCGCGCCACGCCCGTCAGGACCCCAAGCTCCAGGCGGCCGTAGGGCTCGATGGTGAACTCCGCGGCCGCTGCGGCGGCCGGGTTGACGACCGCACCGGTGGTGCCTCCCAGGCGCTCCAGGCCCGCGGCGAGGCCGGCGGGTCTGCGTGGATGTCCGCCGCGGCCGATGAATCGCTCCCGGTCGGTTTCCCAGCCGAAGCGCGCCTGCGACTCCGGCGGCGCGACGAGCACGTAACCGACGTAGAGCGACATTTCCTCGTCGCTGCGCGGTCGCCGGCGAAAGATCAGCGTTCGGTCGGCCGGCAGGCACTCGCTTTCGACGAACAGCCGGGCGAAAGCCGGATGGCGCTCGAAGTCGCGCGCCGGCGCCATGGCCAGTTCGGCGAAGCCGGCGACGACCAGCCGACGCGCCCTGCCCGACTGGTTGCTGATGACGATGCGCCGCGCCTCGACGTCGTGCTGGCCGGCGATGCCGACGTGCATTCGGCAGATGAGCTCGTGGCGACGGCAGCGGTACTCGACCTGGTGCGGTGCCTGCACGACCTGGACGTCGCCGCCGTCGTCCCGGGAGGCCGGATCGGTGGTGATCGAGAACAGGCGGTTTTCGTCCGGCTCGGCCACGTAGATCCAGTGGCCGTGGCGACGGGTGGTCATGTCCGGCTGCCAGCGGTCGACGGCGATGCCCTGCCACCAGCTGCCCCCGCCGCCGTCGGCATCGAGGATGGTGCTCAAGTGCCCGTTGGACAGCAGGC
>JAASTB010000296.1 GCA_021767625.1 Wenzhouxiangella sp. | reverse complement strand
TGCTCGGCAGCGTGCCGCTGGGCGGGGTCCGCATGGGCCTGTCGCGGTATGCGGCCGACGCCGCGGTGGCGCGCGAGCAGGCCGAGCTGACCCAGCGCCTGCGCGCCCGTTTCGAGTCGCAGATGCACTGGCTGTTCGTCGCCTTCAGCATCCTGGTACTGGGCGCGGCCGGCGCGGCGTGGCTGATCGCCCGCGGCTTGCTGAGACCCATCCGAGCCCTGGCGGCCGCGGCTGACCGCATCGAGCACGGGCAGTTCGAGCCGGTCGAAGTACCCAACCAGCGCGGCGACGAGCTGGGCAAGCTGGTCCAGTCGTTCAACCGCATGGCGCTTTCCCTGCGCGACCACGACCGCGAGATCCGGCGCCTGGCCTACCAGGACGCGCTGACCGGCCTGCCCAACCGCCTGATGTTCCGGGAACTGCTCGACCAGGCCGTCGGCGACCAGGAACACGAAGAGACCGGCCTGGGCCTGCTGTTCATCGACCTCGACGACTTCAAACGCATCAACGACACGCTGGGCCACGATGCCGGCGACCTGGTCCTGACCGAATTCGCGCGGCGGCTGCAGGACCGGGTTGCGGCATTCGCCGGGCGGGCGGAAGCCGAGCGCCCGGCCATCGCCCGCCTGGGCGGCGACGAGTTCGTGGCCCTGCTTACCGGCGGCGACATCAAGGAACGCTGCACCACCCTGGCGCGCAGCATCCTCTCGAGCCTGGGCGAGGCGTTCCAGGTGGGCGACCGCCAACTCTTCCTGAGCGCGAGCATCGGGGTGTCGAGCTTCCCCGACGACGCCCGCTCGGCCCGGCAACTGCTCAAGTGCGGCGACCTGGCCATGTACCAGGCCAAGCTCGAGGGCAAGAACGGCCTGTTTTTCTACCGCGACCACCTGCGCGCGGCCGCCGAGGAGAACCTCCGGCTCGAGCAATTGCTGCGCGAATCGCTCGAGCGCGGCGAGGTGGACCTCAACTACCAGCCCATCGTGGCGCTGGACAGCGGCCGGGTGCTCGGCGCCGAAGCCCTGCTGCGCTGGCACCACCCCGAGCTCGGCCAAGTCGAGCCGGAGCGTTTCATCGCTGTGGCCGAGTCGAGCACCCTGATCGACGAACTGGGGCGCTTCGTGCTGACGCGCGCCTGTCGCGACGCCGCCGCCTGGCAGGAAAGCCGCCCCGGCATGCGCGTGGGCATCAACATTTCCGGCCGGCAGCTGCTGCGGCGCGACCTGGTACACCTGGTGGAGCAATCCCTGGCCGACAGCGGGCTGCCTGCCGCCTGCCTGAGTCTCGAACTGACCGAGTCGAGCCTGCTGCACGACCGCGACCTGGCCGCCGAGACCCTGCTGGCGCTGCGCCAGCGCGACATCAACGTCTGGCTTGACGACTTCGGCACCGGCTTCTCGGGCCTCAACCACCTGCGCCAGCTGCGCGTGTCGGGCGTGAAGATCGACCGCAGCTTCGTCGCCGACATCCTGTCCGACCCCGACGACCTAGCGCTGAGCTCGGCGATCATCGCCATGGCGCATTCGGTGGGCATGCGGGTGATTGCCGAGGGCGTGGAATCGCGCGAACAGCTCGAGCTCCTGCGCGACAATGGTTGCGACCTGGTGCAGGGCTTTCTGCTGGCCCGGCCGATGCCCGCCGCCGAGATCGCCGCCTTCCGGCCCGGGCCCGGGCTGTTCGACCCGGCATCCGACTGAGGCCCGCGCCGCCTCGCCCCGCTTGCCCGGCGGGCATTTATCATTGGCCGCAGGAAAATCCCGGAGAATCCGATGTTCAAGCAGCTTTTCGTTTGCGCCCTTGCCCTGTTGCTGGCTGCACCGCTGACCGCGCAGGAATCCGAGCTTCGCCCCGTCACCCACGAGGAAGTCTGGCTGATGAAGCGCCTCGGCGCGCCGGTGGTCGGCCCGGACGGCGAGCGGGCCGTGGTCTCGGTGACCGAGCCTTCCTACGAGGAAGATGAAGACGTCTCCGACCTTTGGCTGGTCACCATCGACGGCTCCGAGCCGCCGCGCCGGCTCACCGCCACGCCCTCGGGCGAGTCGGGCGTGGACTGGCGTCCCGACGGGGGCGCGATCGCGTTTTCGGCCAAGCGCAGCGACGAGGAAGACGCCGAAGCCCAGATCTTCGTGATGGACATGACCGGCCCCGGCGAGGCGCAGCAGGTCACCGACCTGTCGACGGGCGCGAGCAACCCGAAGTGGAGCCCGGACGGCGCCATGATTGCCTTCGAGAGCCGCGTCTGGCCGGAGCTGGAGGGCGACGAGGCCAATGCCGAGCGCAAGAAGGCCGAGAAGGACGACGGCATCAACGTCTCGCGCTACGAGTACTTTCCCGTGCGCAACTGGGATCACTGGCGCGACAACAGGCAGACCCGGCTGTTCGTGCAGGCACCCGAGGCCGGCGCGGAGCCGAAGGACCTGCTGTTCGGCACCGAGCTGGTCTCCGGCCCCGGCTACGAGGGAGGGCTGAACGCCGCCTGGACGCCGGAAGGCGACGCGCTGGTGATCACCGCTACCGAAAACCTGCACGAGGCCGCGCACTCGATCGTTCGCCGCCATCTCTATCGCGTGCCGCTGGAAGGCGGCGAGCCAGCGCGCATCACCGACGGCGAGGACTTCAACTGCTCCGGCGCGCAGTTCTCGCCGGCCGGTGACTTTCTCTACTGCCATTACGAGCCGATCAACGACTGGGTCTACAACCACAACGAGATCGCCCGCGGCGAGTGGAACGGCGCGGGCATCGACGGGGAGCTCGACGTGCTCACCAATGGCTTCGACCGCTCGGTGGGCGGCTTCGACATCGCCGCCGACGGCGAGACGATCTACTTCGACGCGGCCGACCAGGGGCGGGTGCGCCTGTTCGCCATGGCCGCCGACGGCAGCGAGATCACCGTGCTCGATGCCGAAAGCCGCGGCGTCTACGGCGGCGTGCAGGCCGCCGGCAACTTCATCGTGGCCAACTGGGAGAGTTCGGCCGTGCCGGTGGAAGTGGTGCGCGTGAATGCCGAAACCGGCCGCCATTCCGCACTGACCGAATTCAACGCCGAACGACTGGAAGGCCTGGACCGCCCGGCCTTCCGCGAATTCTGGTTCACCTCCTCGAAGGGCCGGCGCATCCACAACTGGCTTGCGCTGCCGCCGGGCTTCGACGAGAGCAAGGAATACCCGCTGGTACTGTTCATCCACGGCGGGCCGTTCAGCTCCTCGCTGGACGCCGACCACGTGCGCTGGAGCCCGCACCTGCTGGCCTCGGAAGGCTACGTGGTGCTGCTGACCGACTACACCGGATCGGTCGGCTACGGCGCCGAATTCTCGCGCAACATCGAGGGCGACCCGCTGGCCACGCCGGGCGAAGAGCTGGTGGAAGCCGCCGACGCGGCCACAGAGCGCTTCGACTTCATCGACCCCGAGCGCCAGGCCGCCACGGGCGCGAGCTACGGCGGCCACCTGGTCAACTGGCTGCTGGCGACGACCAATCGCTTCGAT
>JAASTB010000295.1 GCA_021767625.1 Wenzhouxiangella sp. | reverse complement strand
GCCCGCGGCCTTCTACCAGCTGGTGCTCGGGCACCGCCTCAAGTACTCGAGCGCGCTGTGGCCGCCCGGTGTCGGCAACCTCGACGACGCCGAGACGGTCATGCTCGATCAGACCTGTCGCAACGCCGGACTGGAGGACGGTCAGGACATCCTCGAGTTGGGATGCGGCTGGGGATCGCTGACGCTGTGGACGGCGGCGAACTACCCGAGCAGCCGGATCACGGCCGTCTCCAACTCGAGTTCGCAGCGCCGCCATATCGAGGCCCGGGCGAAGGAACTGGCGCTTAACAACGTCGAGGTCATCACCTGCGACGTCAACGAGCTGTCGCTCGACCGGCAATTCGATCGCGTGGTTTCGGTCGAGATGTTCGAGCACGTGCGCAACTACCGCCAGCTCCTGGAGCGCATTGCCGGCTGGATGAAGCCGGAAGCCCGCTTGTTCGTGCATATTTTCTGCCACCGTTACCTGGCCTACCCGTTCGAAAAGGAAGGGGAGGACAACTGGATGGGGCGCCACTTCTTCACCGGCGGCCTGATGCCGGGTGCCGACACGCTGTTACACTTCGCCGATGATGTGGTCATCGAACGTCGCTGGCTGTATTCGGGCGAGCACTATGCAAGGACCGCGCGTGCCTGGCTGGAAAACCTCGACCAGCGCTCCCGCGAGGTCCGTTCGGTCATGCAGGCCACCTACGGCGACGCGGCGCCGCTGTGGCAGCAGCGCTGGCGCATCTTCTTCATGGCCTGCGAGGAGCTTTTCGGCTTCGATCGCGGGCGCCAGTGGCTGGTCGGGCATTTTCTCTTTCGCAAGGCGCAATGAAACCGCTTAATCGCCTCCTGACCGGCGGGCTGCGCACTCGCCTGGTGCGCGTGTTCCTGTTGCAGGTGCTGGCGATCAGCATCGCCACCGTCCTCGGCGTCTATGCCGCGGCCTGGGTCGTCGAGCGGGTGCTCGTGCAGGAAGCGCTCAACGGCGAGGCGGAATACTTCTGGGAACACTACGAGAACAATCCCGACTTCCCGCTTCCGGATACCAACAACCTGACCGCCTACATGGCTGAGGACGGCGATCCGTCCGCTGTGCCGGACTGGCTGCGTGACGAGACACCCGGCTTCCGGCGCGGGCATCGCCACGACGATTCTTCCCCCGTCATCCACGTCTCCCAGCGCGGTGACGATCGTCTGTACCTGGTGTTCGACGAAATGCAGGTCTCTTCCCTGGCCTGGTACTTCGGGGTCGCGCCGCTGACCGGTGTGCTGCTGTTGATCTACTTGCTGACCTGGCTCGGCTACATCATGTCGCGGCGGGCCGTTTCCACGGTTGTCCAGCTGGCGGATGCCGTTCGCAATTACGATTTCCGCTCGGGGCAGCTCGAAGAGCTCAGCGAGGAAGCATTCGGGGAAACCACGGATACCGAGACCCTGGCGCTGATCAACGCCTTCAACCAGTTCATCCACCGGCTCGAATCCTTCATTCAGCGCGAGCGGAACTTCACGCGTAACGCCAGCCACGAGTTGCGCACGCCATTGGCAGTGCTGCGCTCGAACCTGGGCCTTCTCGCCAAACAGAGCGACCCGGAAGCGCGGGCCAAGACGGTGGAGCGCATGAACCGGACGGTGCGCGACATGGAGGCTTTGGTCGAGACACTTCTGATCCTCGCGCGCGAGAGCGAGTCGCGCCTGAACTGGTCTTCGGTGGTGCTCAACGACCTCCTCGCCGACCAGCTCGAGCAGATCGCGTCGACTTTCGACCGGCCGGAAGTGGCCACCGGGGTGCGCGCCAACGGTCTGCTCGAGATCAGCGCCCCGGAAAGGGTGTTGGCCATCGTCTTCACCAACTTGTTGCGCAATGCTCTGAGCTACACCGAGAAGGGGCACGTGCACGTGCTGATCGATCGCAACGGCGTGACCGTCCAGGACTCCGGCTGCGGCATGGCAGAGACCGACCTCGAGCGCATGTTCGAGCCGTTCTATCGGGGCCATGACCGCTCCAACGAAGGCTACGGCCTGGGCCTGTCGATCGTGCGTCGCCTCTGCGACCGCTTCGGCTGGCACCTCCACGCCGACAGCGAATTGGGCGCCGGCACGGAAATCCGCGTCGAATTCCCCCAAGCCACCTTCAAACCCTTCGGCGGTGATGCCAGTTGACGCTCTGGAAGTGAGCCTCACGCCAAGGCGCAAAGGCGCCAAGTTCGCCAAGAAGCATGTTTCTACTGGTCAGTCTGAAGACTACCAGCCAATGTCGAACAGACAGAACAGACTTCAAAAGATCAAAAAGTGCGAAGGGTCAATCCGATTCAAGGATTTTCTTTCGCAATTCTTGGCGTCCTTGGCGCCTTTGCGCCTTGGCGTGAGGCCAACAAGCACAGAGGCCGACGAAGCCCTTATCATTAGGGCCTCTCCACTGTCACAATCCGGACATGTCCTTCCAACAAGCCGCCGCGCGGGCGGGTGCCAATATCGCGCTGGTCAAATACTGGGGAAAGCGCGACCAGCGGCTGAATCTGCCGGCCGCCGGATCGATTTCCATTACGCTGGCGGGGCTCGAGACCCGCACGACGGTCACGCCCGATCCGGTGCTGGGCGCCGACGAATTCCTGCTCGACGGTGTCGAGCAGCCGCCCGGGCGCGTCGGCGCCGTTCTCGACCTGATCCGCGAGCGGGCCGGCGAGACGGCGGCCTGCCGGGTGGAGAGCCGCAACAATTTTCCGACCGGTGCCGGTCTGGCCTCTTCGGCGTCGGGATTCGCCGCGCTGGCGGTGGCTGCCAGCCGTGCTTTCGGCCTGGAGCTTTCCGACAGCGAGCTGTCCGGCCTGGCCCGGCGGGGTTCGGGTTCGGCGGCGCGCTCGATTTTCGGCGGTTTCGTGGAGATGGATGCCGGCACGCTCGACAGCGGCGCCGACGCCGTGGCCCATCGGCTCCTGCCGGCCGAGGACTGGCCGCTCGAAGTGGTCGTCGCGATCACCGATTCGGGCAGCAAGGCCGTGGGATCGCGCGACGGCATGAACCACACCATGAGAACCTCGCCCTACTACCCCGCCTGGGTGGAAACGGTGGCGGACGATCTCGACGCGGCGCGCTCGGCGATCGCCTCGCGCGATTTCGAGATGCTGGCCCAGACGGCAGAACACAGCGCCTTGAAGATGCACGCCTCGATGCTGGCGGCGCGCCCGGGACTGGTCTACTGGAACCCGGCCACGCTGGCCTGCCTGCACGCCGTGCGCGCCTTGCGTTCGGCGGGAACGGGCGTGTTCTTCACCATCGACGCGGGGCCCCAGGTCAAGGCCGTGTGCCTGCCGGGCGAGAGTGAGCGGGTCGCCGCACTCCTCGGCGAGCAGCCGGGCGTTCACGATGTTCTGGTGACCGGCCTGGGTGCTGGCGCCGCGCAGGTGCCCGCCCGGTGACACGCTGGGTCGCCACCGCGCCGGGCAAGGTCGTCCTGCTGGGCGAGTACGCGGTACTCGATGGCGCACACGCTGTGGTTC
>JAASTB010000294.1 GCA_021767625.1 Wenzhouxiangella sp. | reverse complement strand
ATCGGCGAAGGCCGCTTCAAGCGCTGCCATCTCGAGTCGCTGCCGTCGAAAGAGGAGGCCGGCTGATGCGCAATCCCGTGCTGCAGGTGCGCGACCTCGAGGTCAGCTTCCGGGTCGATGCCGGCACCCTGTTCCGCCACGATTACCGCAGCATCCGCGCCGTCGACGGCGTGAGCTTCGATGTCCATCCGGCCGAAACCCTGGGCATCGTCGGCGAATCCGGCTGCGGCAAGTCCACCCTCGCCCGGGCGCTGCTGGGCCTGCAGCGGCCCAAGCGCGGCGAGATCCTGTGGCTGGGCGAAGACCTGGTGCAGCTCGGTGAGGAATCCCTGCGCCGCAAACGCCGCGAGATCCAGTTGATCTTCCAGGATCCCCAGGGCTCGCTCGACCCGCGCATGACCGTAGGCGACATCATCGCCGAGCCGCTCAAGACCTTTTTCCCGTCGATGTCGCGACTGCAGATCCGTGAGCGCGTCACCGGCATCCTCAAGCTCGTGGGCCTGCGGCCGGACCAGATCAATCGCTACCCGCACGAGTTCTCCGGCGGGCAGTGTCAGCGCGTGGGCATCGCCCGGGCGCTGGTGGTCAATCCGCGCCTGGTCGTCTGCGACGAGCCGGTCAGCGCGCTGGACGTGTCCATCCAGGCGCAGATCGTCAACCTGCTAAAGGACCTGCAGAAGAAGCTGCAGCTGTCGCTGATCTTCATCGCCCACGACCTGTCGATCGTGCGCCACGTCTCCGACCGGATCCTGGTGATGTACATGGGCAAGGTCATGGAGCTGGCCGATCGCTCGAGCATCTACCGCGAGCCGCGCCACCCCTATACCCGCGCCCTGATCGAGTCGGTGCCCATTCCCGACCCGGTGCGCGAGCGCAAGCGTGCGCGGCGCTCGCTCAAGGGCGACATGCCCTCGCCGCTGAACCCGCCCTCGGGCTGCGTGTTCCGCACCCGCTGCCCGTTCGCGACCGAACTGTGCGCCGAGAAAGTGCCCGAGCTGGAGACGCTCGACAACGGTCACCAGGTCGCCTGCCACCATCACCGCGACCTGCCGGAGCCACCCGTGCCGGGCGAAGAAGGCGAGGCCGAAACCGGGGAGGCCGGCAAATCGTGAACGCTCGGGCACTGCGCGCCAGGCTGGATGAGGGCCTGGCCGGGTTGGGATTGACGCTGGATGATGCCCGCAAGGACCGCCTGCTCGACTACCTGGCCCTGCTATCGCGCTGGAATCGCGCCTATAATCTCACCGCGGTCGACGAGCCGGCTGCGATGGTGGACCGGCACCTGGTCGACAGCCTGAGCATCCTGCCCTGGATCGACGGCGAGGAAATCGTCGACGCCGGCACCGGTGCCGGCCTGCCGGGCGTGGTGCTGGCCATCGCCTGCCCCGAGCGGCGCTTCGTGCTGGTCGACAGCAACGGCAAGAAGGTGCGTTTTCTTCGCCAGGTGCGGCGTGAACTGGGACTGGACAACATCGAGCCCGTCCACGCCCGCCTGGAGGAATTCGTGCCCGAACGCGCGCCCGACCAGGTGGTCGCGCGGGCCCTGGCCCCGCTGCCGCGCCTGGTCGAACAGCTGGGCCACCTGCTGGCCGGTGGGGCGACCCTGCTGGCCATGAAGGGCCGGCTCGAAGACGACGAGTGCGCCGCCGTGGCGGATGCGTACAATGTCGAGAGAATCGAACTGAACGTGCCCGGTGCGGGCGGTGCCCGCAGCCTGGCCATCCTGAGGAAGTCATGACACAGCGACGGGCCCGAATCGTGGCCGTAACCAACCAGAAGGGCGGCGTGGGCAAGACCACCACGGCGCTCAACCTCGCCGCCGGGCTGGCCGAGCTCGAGCGCCGCGTGCTGCTGATCGACATCGATCCGCAGGGCAATGCCACGACCGGCTCGGGCGTCGAGCTCGAAGACGAGCAGAACACCCTGTGCGAGGTGCTGATGGGCGATTGCGCCCTGTCGGAGGCGGTCGTCCACGTCGAGGCGATGGGTTTCGACCTGGTGCCGGCCAACGGCGACCTGACGGCCGCCGAGGTGGCGCTGATGGACGCCGACGATCGCGCCACCGTGCTGCGCGGCGCGCTGGCCAACGCCGCCTCGCGCTACCACCACATCATCATCGACTGCCCGCCGGCGCTGAACGTGCTGACCCTCAACGCCCTGACGGCGGCCGATTCGGTCCTGATCCCGATGCAGTGCGAGTACTACGCGCTCGAGGGCCTGACCGCGCTGCTCAACACCATCGAGCAGATTCAGGGCTCGGTGAACCCGGATCTCGAGATCGAGGGCCTGGTGCGCACCATGTTCGATATCCGCAACAATCTCTCCGGGGCCGTCTCGCGCCAGCTTGCCGAGCACTTCGGCGACAAGCTCTACGCCACTGTGGTGCCGCGCAATGTGCGCGTGGCCGAGGCGCCGAGTTACGGCCAATCGGTGATCCACTACGACCGCGATTCGCGCGGCGCCGTGGCCTACCTGGGCCTGGCCGGCGAATACCTGCGGCGCATGGGCGAGGCCGCGCGTGCGCCCTCGGCCACCGCGCAGGACCTGGCCGCCGAAGAACAACGCCTGTAGGAATTCTGAGCCGATGGCCGCAACCCGCAAGAAGAAACCCCTGGGCCGCAACCTCGACGCGCTGCTCGGCAAGACCCGCGCGGCGGCCGAGCAGGAGAGCCCCGACGGCGAACTGCACGGCCTCAAGGAGCTGCCGGTCGACGTGATCGAGCCCGGCCGCTACCAGCCGCGATCGGCCATGGACCCCGACCGGCTGCAGGAGCTGTCGGATTCGATCAAGGAACAGGGCCTGGTCCAGCCGGTCGTGGTTCGGCCGCTGGCCAAGCAGGGCCGCTACGAACTGATCGCCGGCGAGCGCCGCTGGCGCGCCTGCCAGATGGCGGGCATGACCACCATCCCGGCGCTGGTGCGCGAGATCGCCGACGAGGCCACCCTGGCCCTGGCGCTGATCGAGAACATCCAGCGCGAGGACCTCAATCCCCTCGAGGAAGCCGTCGCGCTCCGCCGCCTGATCGAGGAATTCGGCCTCACCCACGAACAGGCCGCGCGCAGCGTCGGCCGCTCCCGCACGTCGGTCACCAACCTGCTCCGTCTGATGGAGCTGGCGCCGGAAGTGCGCGAGCTGGTCGATCAGAAGCTGCTCGACATGGGCCACGCCCGTGCCCTGCTCACGCTGGAGCGCCCCGACCAGATCCGCGCCGCGCGCCAGGTCGTCGACCAGGATCTTTCCGTGCGCCAGACCGAGGCGCTCGTGCGCCGCATGCGCGAAGGCAAGCCCGAGCAGAAGAAGTCGAAGGGTGAGCACAAGTCGGCCGACATCCAGCGCCTCGAGCAGGAGCTGACCGAAACCCTGTGCGCCCCGGTCAGCGTCAGGCACTCGAACTCCGGCAAGGGCCAGGTCACCATCAAGTACACCAGTCTCGACGAACTCGACGGCCTGCTCGAGCGATTCAGGCGCTAGCAGCCCGCTAGCCGCCTGAGCGCTT
>JAASTB010000293.1 GCA_021767625.1 Wenzhouxiangella sp. | reverse complement strand
GAGAAGATCTCCTGATCGCCATGCGACCAGCCCAGACGGGCCAGGTAGTTGATCATGGCGTCGGGCAGGTAGCCCTGCTCGCGATAGCTCATCACGCTGACGGCGCCGTGGCGCTTGGAAAGGCGCGCGCCGTCGTCGCCGAGAATCATCGGTACGTGACCGAACTCCGGCGGCTCGACGTCTAGCGCCCGGTAGATGTTGATCTGCCGCGGCGTGTTGTTGATGTGGTCGTCGCCGCGGATGACCAGGTTGATATCCATGTCGAGGTCGTCGATGACCACGGCGAAGTTGTAGGTGGGCGAGCCGTCGGCCCGCATGATCACCAGGTCGTCGAGTTCGGCGTTGGACACTTCGATGCGTCCGCGGACCCGATCGTCGAAGGCCACCGAACCCTCGAGCGGGTTGCGGAAACGAATCACCGGCTCGACGCCCTCGGGCGCTTGCTCGAGGTTGCGGCAGTGCCCGTCGTAGCGCGGCTTTTCGCCGGCGTCCATGGCCTGCTCGCGCAGCTTCTCGAGGCGCTCTTTCGAGCAATAGCAGCGGTAGGCCTGCCCGTTTTCCAGCAGCCGATCGATCACTTCGCGGTAGCGAGCCATGCGTTCGCTCTGGTAGAACGGCCCCTCGTCGGCATCCAGGTCCAGCCAGGCCATGCCGTCGAGGATGGCCTGCACGGATTCGGCCGTTGAGCGCTGGCGATCGGTGTCTTCGATGCGCAACACGAACTGCCCGCCGGTGGCCCGGGCGGCGAGCCAGCAGAACAAGGCCGTGCGCGCGCCGCCGATGTGCAGGAAACCGGTGGGCGAAGGGGCGAAACGGGTCCGAATCGGTCGGGTATCGCGGGCCATGGGCAGGACGCTCGAAGGGAGAAAAGCCGGCTATTCTAGCAGAGGCGAACGGCTTAAGCTCGGGCGCCAAATCCGCTATAAAGGGCATCGTGATTCACCTCGCGGCGACCGCATGACCTTCCTTCGCCACCGATTCCAGCCAAGCGCTCCAACGGCCCCATGAACGGCCGCACGGCGCACGACCATCCCGGCGCGACGGGTTGGGAGCAAAGCCTGCTCGGGCGGCTCGGAGCCCTGGGCCGGTTGCTGCTGATCGCGCTGGCCATCGTCGTCGCGACGACCTCCGGCGACAGCGGCCTGAACCGGGTCGAGCGCATCGAAGCGCGCGGGAGCCTGGTCATGTTGACCGTCAACGGCGCCTCGACCTACTACCTCGGCGCCGAAGGCGAGACCGGTTTCGAGTACGAGCTGGCGCTGGAATTCGCGCGCTACCTCGGCGTGCCGCTGCAGGTGGTTACCGTACCCAGCGTGGGCGACCTGGTGCCGGCCCTGTTGGACGGTCGCGGGGATTTCGTGGCCGCCAACCTGACGCGCACCGCCTATCGCCAGTCGCAGCTTCGCTTCGGGCCGGCGTACGAGGACGTCGTACCCACCGTCGTGTATCGACGCGGCTCGCCGCGTCCGCGCTCGGTCGAAGAACTCTCCGACGGCCGCTTGGCGGTCATGGAGGGCACGGTGTACCTGCCGCTGCTCGCGCGTCACGACGTGGCCCTCGATCCCGAGATCAGGCCGCACGCCAGTATCGAGGACCTGTTCGAGGCGATAAGCAACGAGGAAATCGACTACACGATCATCGACTCCAACATCCTCGAGCTCAACCGCCGCTTCTTCCCGGCCATCCGCCCGGCCTTCGAGCTGGGCGAACCCCAGCCGCTGGCCTGGGCGACGGAACGATCCGACGACGACTCCCTGGTCCAGGTCATGCGCGAGTTCTTCCTGGTGGCCGAAGCCGACGCCGTCCTGGCCGACCTGCGCGAACGCCATTACGGCCATATCGAGAACTACGAGCCGGTCGGCACGTTCACCTTCATGCGCCAGATCCGCGAGCGCCTGCCGGAACTGCGCCCCTTGTTCGAAGAGGCCGGCCGGGCGCACGACCTGGACTGGCGGCTGCTGGCGGCCGTCGGCTACCAGGAGTCGCACTGGGATCCGTCGGCGGTTTCGCGAACGGGCGTGCGCGGCGTCATGATGCTGACCCGCCGCACCGCCCGCCAGCTCGGTATCGACAATCGCGTCGATCCGGAGCAGAGCATCATGGGCGGGGCGCGCTACCTGCGCTCGATGATCGATCGCGTGCCCGACCGCATCGAGCACCCGGACCGCCTGTGGCTGGCCCTGGCCGCCTACAACATCGGCTACGGCCATCTCGAGGATGCCCGAGTGCTGACCGAAATCCGGGGCGGCGATCCCGACCGCTGGGTGGACGTACGCGAATCCCTGCCCCTGCTTACCCAGGAGCGCTGGTACAGCCAGACGCGCTACGGCTATGCGCGCGGCTACGAGCCCGTGCAGTACGTGGAGAACATACGGACCTTCTTCGAGATCCTGCTGTGGATGGAAGGCCGGGACCACCCGCTCCTGGTGGACGTGAACTCGCCCGAAACGGCGCCCGCCGACGAAGGCGAGGAAACCGGAGAACCCGGCACGGACGCCCGGTAGCCTCGCGTGAGGCGGGGTCGTCAGTCCCCGGTCACGGACTCCTGCCAGAGACAATGACCGGCGCTCTCGCGAATCGCTTCCAGGCGATCCCGGTGCGCGGCAAGCTCGGCCTCGTCGGCCCGGCGCACGACCAGCTTGGATACATCCACGTCGACCACCGCTTCGCTGCCGGCATCCGAACCGTCCCGCTCACCGGAAAGATCCAGTGCCAGGTCGACCTGGCCGCCGGTCATCGCCAGGTAGACCTCGGCCAGCAATTCGGCATCGAGCAGGGCGCCGTGCAGATCGCGACCGGAGTTATCCACCTCGTAGCGCTTGCACAGTGCATCCAGGCTCACACGCTGACCCGGATGCAGCTCGCGTGCGAGCATCAGGGTGTCGAGAATCGTCGCGTGCTCGCCCACGCGGGTGGGCTCGTCCAGGCGCGCCAGTTCAGCGTCGAGGAAGCCGACATCGAATGCCGCATTGTGGATGATCAGTTCGGCGTCGCGGATGAAATCGATGAAGTCCCCGGCCAAGTCGGCGAAGCGCGGCTTGTCGGCGAGAAATTCGTTGGTGATGCCGTGCACTGCCAGCGCACCGTCCTCCACGTCCCGCTCGGGATTGATGTAGACGTGGAAGCTGCGCCCGGTCTGGCGCCGCTCGATCATCTCCAGGCAGCCGATCTCGATGATGCGATGCCCTTCCTCGGGCTCGAGTCCGGTGGTTTCCGTATCGAGAACGATCTGTCTCATTTCAGTGCCCTGCCAAAGTGAAAACCCGTTCGTCTTTTCATGTTTGACCGCGAGCCGCCTCACTCGCAAGCTCGTCGGCGCGTTCGTTTTCCGGGTGGCCGCTGTGCCCTTTCACCCAGTCCCACTGGACCTGGTGGCGTTCGCGGGCCTTGTCGAGGCGCTGCCAGAGCTCGGCGTTCTTGACCGGCTTCTTGGCCGCCGTGCGCCAGCCGTTCTTCTTCCAGTTGGTCATCCACTCGGTGATGCCCTTGCGCACGTACTG
>JAASTB010000292.1 GCA_021767625.1 Wenzhouxiangella sp. | reverse complement strand
TCGGACATCGACGACGTGCGCTTCGACGATCGCGACGTCAATCTCACCATCATCGACATCACCGTGCGCGTCACCGACCGAACCCACCTGGCCCGCGTGATGCGCTCGATCAAGCAACTGCGTGACGTGGTGCGCGTCTCGCGCCACTGATCATCGCGACAACCCTTCGAGGAGTCAGCATGAGCCGACGAGAAATCATCCACAGCGACGACGCCCCGGCCGCGATCGGCCCCTACTCGCAGGCCGTGCGGGTCGGTGACACGGTCTACCTCTCCGGGCAGATCGCGCTCGATCCGGCCAGCATGACGTTGGTCGAGGGCGGCATCGAGGCGCAGACGCGGCGCGTGTTCGACAACCTCACCGCCGTCTGCCGCGCCGCCGGCGGCGAGCTGTCCGATGTGGTCAAGCTGCAGATCTACCTGCCCGACCTCTCCCACTTCGAGACGGTCAACGCGATCATGAAGGAGTACCTCGACGAGCCGTTCCCGGCCCGGGCGGCCCTGGGCGTGCGGGCGCTGCCCAAGGGCGCGGAGGTCGAGGTCGACGGCGTGATGGTGCTGCCCGGCTGATGTCGCGACAGCCATGAAAAAGGCCCGGTCGGTCAGAGCCGCCGGGCCTTTTTTGTGTCCGTGGAAGACGGCTCAGTCGAAGTTGTAGACGATATTGACCGAGGTGTAGGTGTCGGTCTTCTCGGTGCCCGCCGGGACCTCGGTGTTGTGCACGACCGTGTAGGACAGCTTCATCGCCAGCGTTTCCGTCAGCGAGGAGGTCAGGCCGGTGACCGACTCGACCTCGGTGTTGTTCTCGCCGGCCAACACGGTGACGTCCTGGTTGAATGTGGCGAAATCGGAGAAGCGGTACTCCAGGCCGCTGGCGATGCGTGCGATCACGTTGGTCTCACGCTCGCCGTCGTCCGTCTCCGAGATCCGTACACCGGGACCGATCTCGGCGTCCCAGTAGCCGGCTTCGGAAACCCACAGCTTGCGGCCGTAACCGGCGGCCGCGCTGGCCTGGTAGTCGTAGGCCGAGAACTCGTCGCGCGTGCCGCGCAGCGCACCGAACAGGTAGGACCGCTCGGTCAGGGCGTAGTCGCTCTCGAATTCGGCCAGCAGGCGGTCGGCGGTGTCCTCGCCGTCTTCGCTTGCCTGCAGCGCCTCGAGGCGGAACAGGTGCTTCCACGGCTCGCTCTCGTAACCGATCTTGAGCTTGCCGTTCACGGTCGAGGAATCGGTGTTGCCGGTGGTGATCGAGGCGCCGAGCTCGGTCGAGCCGCTCCACGAGCCGTCGGCCTCTTCGGCGGCAAACAGTGGCGAGGCGACGATGGGGGACAGGATCACGGGGGCGGCAAGAAGCAGTTTGCGAGTAGTCATCGGGAAAACTCCGGTGGTAATCAAGGTGGACGAAAATGAGGGTTGGGCGGACGGCATGCACACAAAAATGCCCCGCGATAAGGGGGCAGGCGTGTCGGCGGTCCGCGGGACCGAGGCGGGGAGACTAGACGGCCGCAGTGCAGCTGTAAACAAACCCGAGTGTAAAGCTCGGGTTATCGGGCATCTCTATAGGGAGGGCTTGGCACTCCGGCAGCGTTGCCCTGGTAAGGCGCGGGCTCAGTGGCTACCGCCGCGGCAGGGGGGCGAGGCCGGCGCCTCCTGGCGCTCGGCCCATTCGGCGGGGGTGTAGGTATGCAGTGCCAGTGCGTGCATGCCTGCCTCGAAGGCCGGCTTGAGCGGGTCCTGGGTCAGGCGATGGCGCTTGATCAGCATCAGCCCCTCGAAGCGCTCGCTGACCACCACGACCCGGAAATGGCTCTCGACCCGGTCGCCGGCGTGCTGGCCGGATTCGTCGGTGATCTCGAGATGGCTCGGGGCAAGCTCCGCCCGGAGCGTCTCCTCGATCCATTGCGCGCGTGTGGTCATCGCCTATCGGACCTCGTCATGGTGGTGGATTACAGCAGCCGCACGCCCAGCAGCGGCTGGATTGCCTCTGCCGGGGTGGGCCGCCCGATCAGGTAGCCCTGGAACGAATGGCAACCCAGCGAGTCGAGCAAGTCGCGCTGCTCGGCGGTCTCGACGCCCTCGGCGATGATCTCCAGTGACAGGGCATTGCCCATGGCGATGATCGCCTTGACGATCTCGAGGTCGTTGCGGTCGCCGAGGATGTCGCGCACGAACCCCTGGTCGATCTTCAGGCGGTCGAAGGAGAAACGCTTGAGATAACTGAGCGACGAGTAACCGGTACCGAAGTCGTCCAGTGCCAGGCGCACGCCCAGGTCGCGGACCGCCCCCAGCATGGTCGCGGCCTGCTCGGGGTCATGGACCAGCGCGGTCTCGGTCAGTTCCAGCTCGAGCAATTCGGGAGACAGCCCCGAGATCTCCAGCGCCCGGGCGACCCGATCGGCGAAGCACGGCGCGTGCAGCTGCACGCTGGAGACGTTGACCGAGACGGTAATCGGCTGGCCGGTGTCCCGGCCCCAGCGGGCGGCCTGGCAGGCGGCCTCGGTCATCACCCAGCCGCCGACCTCGACGATCAGCCCGGATTGCTCCAGGAAGGGGATGAAGTCCTGCGGTCCGCATTGCAGTTGCGGGTCCGGTGCGTCCCAGCGCAGCAGCGCCTCGACGCCGGTCACGGCCAGGCCCAGGGCATCCTGCTGGATCTGGTAGACCAAGTGGAAGCAGTCGTTCTCCAGGCTGTCGCGCAGCGCGCCAATCATCTCCGCGCGCCAGATCTGGCGCTCGGACAGGCGCGGGCTGAACTCCGATACCGGCTCGCGCTCGTTCTTCTTGGCCTCGAACATCGCCGTGTCGGCCTGGCTGAGCAGCTGCGAGATATGGCGGCTGTGCGTCGGCCAGTAGGCGATGCCGCCACTGGCGGTCATGTTGAGGTTGAGTCCCTCGAGCTCGAACGACCGGCGCGTCAGTTCGCGCAGCTCGTGGCCGAGCACCTCGAGCCCGTCGCGCGGGTCGAGGTCACCGGCAAGGATGGCGAACTCGTCGCCCGACAACCGGGCGACCAGCCAGTCCTGTCGGGTGCCGAGCTCACGCAGGCGATCGGCCATCTGGCGAATGATCTCGTCACCCTTGTCGTGGCCGTGGCACTCGTTGACGGTGCGAAAGCGATCGAGGTCCATCACCACCACCGCGGCGTGGCGGTTGGCCCGGCCGAACTCGTCGAGGCGGCGTTGGGCCTCGATCTGGAAGAAGCGCCGGTTGTAGAGATGCGTCAGCTCGTCGTGGATCGCCAGGTCCTCGTATTCCGCCTGGGTCTTGAGCTGGGAGGTGATGTCGCGGCCGATCACGATCAGCGCATGCCGTTTGCCGTCGGCATCGAAGACCGGCTGCTTGATCGTCTCGAACACCTGCTCCTCGCCTTCCGGGGAGGCGACCACCTCGGTCTCGTTGTGGCACTCGCCGGCGGCCCAGCTCCGCTCGTCGGACTGGCGGCAGTGGTAGAAGGCGTCGCGGAAGCCGGGTTCGGTCAGCTCGGCCAGCGCATCGTCGTCGCG
>JAASTB010000031.1 GCA_021767625.1 Wenzhouxiangella sp. | reverse complement strand
CGGCGCTGCGCGCTGAGGTTTTCGGTCAGCGCGGTGGCCAGCATTACGATGCGGGTTCGTCCGTCGACCGCCACCGCGGACAGCCGGGCTTCCACGGGAAAAAGACGACCGTCGGCGTCGCGGTGTTGCGTGACGAGAATTTCCGGACGCCCGCCCACATTGTCTTGCAGTCGCTGCCAAAGCGACTCCAGGGCGTCCGGCGAGAGTTCTGCCTCGATGTCGGAAATTCGCAACTCGGCGAGCCGTTCGTTCGGGTATCCCAGGCGTTGCGCCACTCGCCGATTGGCCGTCAGCAGCCGGCCGGCGGTGTCGAAGATCATCAGTCCCAGCGGCGCGCGCTCCAGCGCCTCGCCGAGTAACTCGGTGGATCCTGAGTCCGCTGCCCGGCTTCGGTTCAACATGGCGTTTCTGACCGGCAGTGCTCGGGGTTCAGCATGATTGCAGCCTTCGGCATGCGCGCCTGGCGGTACCCATCGCTTTCGATACTATGCCGGTGCATGCGGCGGTGCAATCGCGCCCGGGTGCATAAGAAAAGGCTTATAATCGAGTGCCGGAAGACACCGGTGCCCTGCAAGGGCCCCCCTCGGAGCAACCGCTTGTACAACGCCGATCGGACGTGGCTGACGATACTGCTCCTGGCGGCGCTCGCCTTGCGTTCGCTGGTGCCCGACGGCTACATGCCCGACGAAGACGGCGCGGTCACCTTGTGCACCCCCGAGGGCATGGTTTCGGTGGTCATCGATCCCGATACCGGGGAGCCGGTCGAGGTCGAGGCCTCGCTCACTGGTGAATGCCCCTGGGCCCATGCCTTCTTTCCCGGTGCGCTTCTGGCCTCCGGGCCTTCCCTGCCGGGGCGCCACCCGGCAGTTCGATCGACACAAGACCCCGTCCGCAGCCCCACGGCCCATGCTTCGGCCGGCCTGCCACACGTTCGCGCGCCGCCCGCGCTTCCCTGCTGAACGAATCGAATCCGAAAAGAGCGAGCCTGCGGCTTCGGCCGTTTCGCTCGCGACCGATCAGCAAGAGGAAGAATCCCAATGAGAAATCGTGTCTCCGGCGGCCTGCTGGCCGCCGTGTTGTGCCTGCCCGCATGGGCCGGCGAAGCCCCCGTCGACGGCACCGAGGAGCGGGAAGAAGCGGCTTCGAAGGAGCCGACGGTCGCCGAGATCCTGCAGTCGCGACTCGCGCTCAGCCCCGTCGTGGTGACCGCTCCGGTCATGAGCGACCCTTACCGCGTCACCACGGACCCGCGCCAGCCGCGCTTGCCCCTGCCCGCGCATGACGGCGGCTCCTACCTGAAGTCCGTTCCCGGCTTTGCGCTCTCGCGCAAGGGCGGGACCAGCGGCGATCCGGCCTTGCGCGGCCTGGGGGGATCGCGGCTCAACATCCTGCTCGACGACGCCACCGTGCTCGGCGGTTGCGGTTCCCGCATGGATCCCCCCACGGCCTACGTCTATCCGGAGGCCTTTGATCGGATCGAGGTGATCAAGGGGCCCCAGTCGGTTCGTTACGGCGTGTCCGCCGCAGGCGTGGTGCGCTTCGATCGGGAAGATCCCGTCTTCGAGGGCCCGACCCGGCGGGGTTATTTCGGTGCGACCGCGGGCAGCTTCGATCGGCGCGACGGCAACGGGGAGATCCTGCTCGGCTCTCGCCGGGGCTACGCGCGTTTCATCGGGACCTGGTCGAGTCGCGACGACTACCGGGACGGATCGGGAGAAGCCATTCACTCCCGGTACGAGCGCTGGAGCGGCAGCCTGCTGGCCGGCTGGACGCCGGGCGACGACACCCGCGTCGAACTGGGTATCGAGCGCAGCGACGGCGAAGCCGCCTACGACGACCGCATGATGGACGGCACCCGCTTCGACCGCAGCGGCTACAGCCTGCGGGTCGTGCGAAAGGACATCGCGCCCTGGTTCCGCGAGCTCGAGCTGCTGCTGTTTCACAACTACGTCGACCACGTGATGGACAACTACACACTGCGCGAACCGCCGATGATGCCGATGGTGCGGTTCCCGGACCGGCGTACCCGGGGGGCGCGCCTGAGCGGACGGCTCCGTCCGGCCGAGGGCCTGGTGGTGCACGCGGGCGTCGACTGGATGCGCAACCGTCATCGCGACGGTATGCTGCGTGGGCCCGCGGTGGCCGGATTCGACGAGACGCCGAGAACGGACACCGCACGGTTCACCGATGCCGGTGCATTCGTCGAGTTCGAGCGCGCCCTGGACGATCGCCGCAAGACCGTCTGGGGGGCTCGCATCGACCGCAGCAGCAGCCGGGCCCTGCTCGACGGATTCGGCGGTGCAAACGCCGGCGAAAGTCGCAGCGGGCGGCAGGTCAGTGCCTTCGCGCGCTACGAACACCGCCTGGCGGACCGGCCGCTCGCCCTCTACGCCGGGCTCGGTCGCGCCGAGCGCGCGCCCGACTACTGGGAGCGCGAGCGCGTGTTCGGTCTCGACACCGAGATCCTGACCCAGCTCGACGCGGGGGCGCGCTACCGCGGCCGTCGGGTGAGTGCCACCTTGTCGATGTTCTACGGGAAAATCGACGACTACATCCTTGTCGTCGCACCCGGCCTGGAGCCGGTCGAGGCGCGCCAGGTCGATGCCACCACCTTCGGCGCCGAAGCGGACTGGCGCCTCGCCCTCGATGAGCGCTGGAGCCTGGGCGGGAGCCTGGCCTGGGTGCGTTCGCACAACGACAGCGACGGCAGGCCCCTGGCCCAGACACCGCCGCTTGAAGCGACATTCAGCATCGATTATGACGACTCGCGCTGGTTCGGCGGCGGCCTCCTGCGCGCCGTGGCCCGGCAGGACCGGATTCACGCCGGTTACGGCACGATCTACTCGCTCGATACCACGCCGACACCGGGGTTCGCCGTGACCTCCTTCTACCTCGGCCGGCACCTGGCCGGAAGCTGGACGCTGACCGCCGGCGTGGACAACGTGTTCGATCGCCGCTACGCCGAGCATCTGCAGCGCGGCGCGGCCGAACTGGGTGCCCTGGCAGGCCGCATACCCGAACCCGGACGGACGGCGTGGCTCCAGTTCAAGGGCGCTTTCGAGTAAGCATCGACCCGGCATCGGGCGGCTCGCCCCCCTATACTGGCGCCATGGTTTCCGGCAACAGAAAACGCCCGGTCGCGCCGCGGTCGGGGAGGGTGACGCATGTCTGAGCTTCGCCCCGGCGGCCTGCCGCCGGCGGGGCGCTTCGCCTTCCTGGCAGCGCTGTGCTCCTCGTTCGGCCAGACCTTCTACATCGGCCTTTTCGGCGCGGACTTCCGCGCAGAGTTCGGCCTGAGCGAGTCGGCGCTGGGCACGCTCTACGGCACGGCCACCCTGATCAGCGGCCTGAGCATGTTCTGGCTCGGCGCGATGGCCGACCAGTTGGCCATGCGGCGGGCCATCGTCCTGACCATGGCCATGCTGGCGCTCGGCGCGGCCCTGGTCGCCTCGACCCCCGGCGTCGCCGGCCTGTTCGTCGGGCTTTTCCTGCTCCGACTGTCGGGGCAGGGGCTGGCCGGGCACCTGGCCGTCGTTGCTGCCGGCCGCTACGCGGTCGCCCGCCGCGGGCGGGCGGTGGCGATGGCGACCTACGGCTTCATCCTGGGCGAGGCGCTGCTGCCGCCGGGCGTTGCCGCCCTGATGGGCTGGCTGGACTGGCGAGAAGTCTGGTACTGCGCGGCCGCCGCGGTCGCCCTGCTGGCGCTGCCGGCCCTGTTCGGCCTGGCGCGACCGCTGGTCGGTCACGTCGAGGCAGGCGACGAGGACGAACTCGATGTTGATACGTCCGTTCGGTCGCGCCGGAGCCTGTTCGTCAACCAACGCTTCCTGCGGGTGCTCAGCGTCGCCCTGGTCTCACCCTTCGTCGTCACCGCCCTGTTCCTGCACCAGGGCACCCTGGCCGAACGGCTGGATTGGTCGCTGGCCGCCGTCGCTTCGGGATTCGTGCTGTTCGCGGCGATGCAGGCGCTGGCCGCCTTCGCCGGCGGTCGGCTGGTCGATCGCTTCAGCGCCAGATCGCTCCTGCGCTTTTATCTGCTGCCGCTTGGCGTCGGCGTGCTCTCGCTCGGCATCCTGCCACCGCAGGCTGCGATGTGGGTCATGTTCGCCGGCCTGGGGCTGACCGCGGGCGTCAACGGCGTCGTCTGCGGTGCGGTCTGGGTGGAGCTGTTCGGCACCGCGCGCCTGGGCATGATCCGTGGCGTTTACGCGGCGCTGATGGTGCTTTCGACCGCGATCGGGCCGATCGTGCTGGGGCTGGCGTTCGAGGCCGGTGTCAGTCAGTTCACCTTGGGAGCCGTCGTGATGGCCTACGTGCTCGTCGTGCCTGTGATGCTGGTGCCGCGGGTCAGTCACTCTCGACGCCGTTGAACCGCACCGGAATCAGGCATTCGGGGGCGCTCCGCTGCGAGCTGCACCCGGTTCGGCTCGGCGATCGAGCCCGGCGCGCCAAAGGGTCTTTTCGAGCTCCACGAGCGCCGCGATGGGCAGGGCGAGCGCCGCGATCGTCAGCCAGTGGTGCGCGTGCAGGGGGGCGGTGCCGAAGACTTCGGCCGCCGCGGGCAGGTAGGTGAATACAAGCTGCAGGACGATCAGGGCGCCGACGGCGGCCAGCGCCACCGGGTTCGAGCCCAGTGTCCCGGGAGTGAAGCCCGGCGCGAGCAACTGCCGGCAGTTGAACAGGTAGATCGCCTCGCCGGCGACCAGCATGTTCACCGCCAGGGTCCTCGCCAGCAGCTCGTTGCCGCTGGCGGCCATTTCCCAGTGGAACAGCCCCGAGGTGGCGGCCATCAGCGCCAGGCCGAACCACACGATGCGCAGGGCGACGAAGCGATTGATCAGCCCTTCCCCGGGCGGCCTGGGCGGCTGGCGCATGACGTCGTCCTCGGCCGGTTCGAAGGCAAGCGCCAGCGCCAGGGTGACCGTGGTGACCATGTTGATCCAGAGGATGTGCACCGGCGTGACCGGCAGGGCCATCCCCGCCAGCACGGCCAGGGACACGACGATGTACTCGGCGGCGTTGGTGGGCAGGATGAACAGCAGCGACTTGCGGATGTTGGCGTAGACGCCGCGGCCTTCCTCGACGCCGGCGGCGATGGAGGCGAAGTTGTCGTCGGCCAGCACGATCGCCGCGGCCTGCCGGGAGGCCTCGGTGCCCTTGATACCCATGGCCACGCCGATGTCGGCGCGCTTGAGCGCCGGCGCATCGTTGGCGCCGTCGCCGGTCATCGCCACCACTTCGCCGTTGGCCTGGAGCGCTTCGACGAGGCGCAGCTTGTGCTCGGGTGCGGTGCGCGCGAACACGTTGGTGCCGCGCACGCGTTCAGCCAGGGCCCGGTCGTCGAGTCGCTCCAGCTCCTGGCCGGTCACGGGGGGCTCGTCTCTGGCCATGCCCAGTTCCCCGGCGATGGCGCGGGCCGTCGCGGCGTGATCTCCGGTGATCATCTTGACTTCGATGCCGGCCCTTCGGCAGGCCGCGACCGCCTCGGGCACCTCCGGGCGGGGCGGGTCGGCGAAGGCCACCAGTCCAAGCAGGCGCAGATCGCCGTCGGCCAGGTCGGACTCGTCGATCTTGCCGCCGGCCCGATCGATATCCCCCTCGGCCACGGCGAGCAGACGAAGCCCTTGTTCGGCCAGCCGATCCAGCCGTTCGTGCCATGCGCCGGCATCCAGGGGGATCGGCCCGGTGCCGGTGACCACGCTCGCGCACAGCGACAACAGCCGCTCCGGCGCCCCCTTGAGCGTGACAATCCGGCCGTGGGCGCTGGCCATCAACTTGCGCTCCGAGGAGAAGGGCAGCAAGCCCGTGCGCGGGCGCTCCTGGCGCAATGCCCTCACGTCGATTCCGGCCGACTCGGCCAGGCCGAGCAGGGCAGCTTCGATGGGATCGTTGTGATCGCTGCCGGGTTCGGCGTCGTTGCACAGCAGCGCCGCTTCGGTCAACCGCCTGAAGGTTTCCCCGGCAACCGGCAATTGATCCGGCGTGATGCTGCCTTCGGCCGTGATCAGTTCGCGGGCGCGCAGCTCGTTGCCGGTCAGCGTGCCCGTCTTGTCCGAACAGATCACGGTGACCGCGCCCAGGGTCTCGACCGCCGGCAGGCGCCTGACGATCGCCTTGCGGGCAGCCATGCGCTGCACACCGATGGCCAGGGTGACGGTCATGATCGCCGGCAGGCCTTCGGGAATTGCGGAAACGATCAGCGCCACGCCGGCCAGGAAGCCCTGGCCGAGGTCCATGCCGTGCAGCCCCACACCCAGGCCGATGATCCCGGCGGTGACGACCAGCAGGAGACCGGTCAGGCGCCGGCCGAAACGATTCATCTGCCGCACCAACGGCGTCGACAGCGACTCGACCTGCTCGAGCAGGGTGCTGATTCTGCCGAGCTCGGTTTCGCGGCCGATACCGGTAACCACGCCCGTGGCCTGGCCGCCGACGACCATGGTGCCCGACCAGGCCATGCTGCGGCGCTCGGCCAGGTCTGTGTCGGCCGCGACCGGATCGACCTGCCGTCCGACCGGAACCGACTCGCCGGTCAGCGCGGCCTGGTCGATGCGCAGGCCGTGGGATTCGATCAGGCGCATGTCGGCCGGCACGCGGTCGCCGGCCTGAAGAAAGACGATGTCGCCCGGAACCAGCGAGGCTGCCGCCACGGTAACGGGCCGGTCGTTGCGCCGGACCCTCGCCTGCAGCGCCAGCATCCGGCCGATGGCCTCCATGGCGCGCTCGGCCTTGCCTTCCTGCACAAGGCCAACGAGTGCATTGATGATCACGACCGCGGCGATCACGGCGGCGTCGACCCAGTGATCGGTCAACGCCGAAAGCACCGCAGCCGCAATCAGGACGTAGATCAGGACGTCGTGGAACTGGGCGGCCAGGCGTCGCCACCAGGGGCGCCCGACTTGCCCGGGAAGGCGATTCGAGCCGAATTCGGCCTGCCGCCTTTCGATTTGGGCATCGTTCAGCCCGCGGGGCGAGGACTCAAGCTGCCGGAGGACCTCGTCGGCCTCGAGCGCATGCCAGTCGGTCATCGATCATCGAGTGGCTTGGAGGAGATGCGATGATAGCTTGAAAGGAATGCAGCGGAAGCGTTGTCGCGGTTCCGCGATAAAAGAAAGGGGCCTCGCGGTGAGGCCCCTCGGGTGCTTCGGGTCGAAGCGGTCCCGGTCAGGCCGCGACGGTGCCCTGGGAGACTTCCTCCTCGGTGGCTTCGCGCACGCCCTTGATGGCGACCTTGAAATTCAGGGTCTGGCCGGCAAGCATGTGGTTGCCGTCGACCGTGACCGTCTCGTCGCCGACTTCCTTGACGGTGACCGTCATCGGCCCGGCGTTGGATTCGGCCCGGAAGGTCATGCCCGGCTCGACCTTGTCGACGCCGGCGAAGGCTTCCTTCGGCACGTCCTGGACCAGCTCGTCGCGGTAGGGGCCGTATCCTTCCTCGGGATCGACGGCCACTTCCAGCTCGTCGCCCTCGCTCTTGCCCTCGATCGCCTTCTCCAGGCCGGGGATGATGTTCTGGTGGCCGTGGAGGTACTCCAGGGGCTCACGACCCTCGGAGGTGTCGATGACCTGGCCGTCGTCTCCGGTCAGGGTGTAGTCGATGCTGACGACGGTGTTGTTGGCAATTTCCATGATGATCCTAGCTTTCTGGTTTGGTGAACAAACTAACATGGAGCGGGCCTGCGACGCTTTCAACCGCCCGTGGCCACTGGCATTCAGGCCGGAAAGGTTCGCTCGACGACGGCCGCCGAATCGATGCCTGGCGGCAGGGTGCCGTGGAGGCCGGCGCCGCGGGGGGTGAGCCGGGCCTCGCAGAAGGCTTCCGCCAAGGGGCTGCGGGCCTCGATCAGCACTGCCGCCTGGAGGCACAGGGCCAGGCCTTCGGTCAGGGTCCGGGCCTGTTGCGGCGCCGACTCGGGGCGACCCAGCAGGCCCCTGATCTCGTCCAGGCGTCGCGCTATCCCCGGGTGATCGCCGCGCCGGGGTTCGAGGTGGCCGAAGAGGGCTTCCATCGAGCCCGGGTCGCGCTGTGCGGCCCGGAGCACGTCCAGGCACTGCACGTTGCCCGAGCCCTCCCAGATGGCGTTGACCGGCGCCTCCCGGTAGAGCCTCGGCAGGATCGACTCCTCCACGTAACCCGCACCGCCCAGGCACTCCTGGGCCTCGTTGATCGCGCCGACGGCGCGCTTGCACACCCAGTACTTGGCCACCGGCGTGGCGATCCGGGCCAGGCGCTCGGCCTGCTCGTCGCCGCCGCTGGCGGCCTCGAAGCGGCCGGCGAGGAACATCGCCAGGGCCAGCGAGGCCTCGGACTCGATCGACAGGTCGGCAAGGACATTGCCCATCAGCGGCTGGTCGATCAGCCGCTCGCCGAAAGCATCGCGCCCGCGGGCGTGATGGATGGCCTCGACCACCCCCTTGTGGATCAGCGAGGCCGAGCCGATCACGCAGTCCAGGCGCGTTTCGGCGACCATGCGGATGATGGTGGCCACGCCGCGGCCCGGGTCGCCGACCATGACCGCCCAGGTGCCCGGATACTCGATTTCCGAGGAGGCGTTGGAGCGATTGCCGAGCTTGTCCTTGAGCCGCATGATGCGGAAGGGGTTGGCCGAACCGTCGGGCCGGAAGCGCGGCACCAGGAAGCAGCTCAGTCCATCTTCGGTCTGCGCCAGGGTCAGGAAAGCGTCGCACATCGGCGCCGAGCAGAACCACTTGTGGCCGACCAGCTCGTATTCCCTTCCGGCGCCCGGTTCGCCCAGGGGAATCGCCCGGGTCGTGTTCGAACGCACATCCGAGCCGCCCTGCTTTTCGGTCATCGCCATGCCCAGCGTGACGCCGTGCTTCTGTTCGGCCGGCAGGAAGCGTTCGTCATAGCGCGACGACAGGACCCGCGGTTCCCACTGAGCGGCCAACTCGGGCTGCGCCCGCAGCGCCGGGACTACCGCGTGGGTCATGGTGATCGGACACATCGTGCCGGCTTCAAACTGGTTGTGCAGGAACATCATCGCCGAGCGGGCGATCCTGCCGCCGGCTTGGCCGGACCAGGTCAGGCTCGCCAGGCCGTTGTCGAGCCCGATGGCCATGATGCGGTGGTAGGCGGGGTGGTAGTCGACCCGGTCGATGCGGTGGCCGTAACGGTCATGGGTGCGCAGGCGGGGCGTGAATTCGTTGGCGTCGAATCCGAGCGGGCCGATCTCGGCGGCGGCCAGCCGGGCGAAATCGTGGACGCGCCGCTCGAAGGCGCCGCCGCCCTCGCGTTCGAGCGCCTCGCGCAGGGCCGGATGGCGCGCCCAGGGGTCGTAGTCGACCAGCGGCTCGGGCTGGTTGAAGACTTCGTGGGTGTCCCGTTTCGATACGCGATTGGTTGAAGGATCCTGCGTCATGGCGCCCCCGGGGAGATCGATTATTTGATGATGTGAATATTCACTATACAAAAGCTGACAGTCGGCAGGTTAGAATCGGGCGATGCGCCTGACCCAGTACACCGATTTTTCCCTGCGCGTGCTCATCTACCTGGGCCTGCACGACGACCGCCGCTGCACGATCCGCGAGATTTCCGATGCTTACGGGATTTCGCGGAACCATCTGATGAAAGTCGTGCAGCAGCTGGCCGCGGAGGGCTTCATCGATTCGGTGCGGGGCGTGGGCGGCGGCCTGACCCTGTCGGCCGACGCCGGCAAGCTCAAAATCGGGCGCATCGTGCGGGCAATGGAGCCCGATCTCGGCCTGGTCGAGTGCATGCGACCCGGGAACGAGTGCGTGATCACGCCGGCTTGCGCACTCATCGGCATGCTGTCGGATGCGAAGAGGGCCTTCCTCGACGTGCTCGACGGCTACACCCTGGCCGACATCCTGGCGCCGCCGCGCCGTCAGGAACTCTCGCGCCTGCTCGACATCCGGGTCGAGTCGGCCTGACGAGCTCGGCTCGCCCGCTCCGGGTATGCTCCCGTGAAACAGGCGTTTGCCGCCGGTTCCGAGGCGCGAACGCTTCTGCTTTCCTCAATCGCTTGAAGATGCTCGTCTTTTGATGTGGCGGCCACGGGCAATCGCAGGTTTGCCCGCAATTCCCGATGCCGCTTCTGGAAAGTGTTCGCAACCTTCCGATTTGGCTTGAAAAATCCCTTTATTCGGTGCATGATTGACGCGAACTTGCGGCCGAGGGTCGATTCCACATGCGCAAGGCAACGTTCCTTCTGGGGTTTCTGCTGGTGACGGCAAGCCTTTCGGCGGCCGCAGGCGAGGTGCGCAACCTGCGCGTCTGGGCCAGCCCGGACAGCACGCGCGCGGTTCTCGATCTCGACCAGCGCGTGGACTACCGCCTGTTCACGCTCGACAATCCTTCGCGTGTGGTCATCGACATCGACGATGTCGATCTCGACCGCACCCTGGACCTCGACGAAGAGCACAGCGGCGTGATCCGGCGCGTGCGCCACGGCGTTCGCGAAGGGCACGACCTGCGCGTGGTGCTCGATCTCGAAGGCCGGGTGCGCCCGCAGAGTTTCCTGCTCGCACCGGCCGGCGAGTACGGTCACCGGCTTGTGGTCGACCTGTATCCCGAGAACGGCCAGTCCGCCGAGCAGCGCGTGCGCGAAGCGGTGGCGTCGGCCCAGGGCGGTGAACGCGACATGATCGTGGCCATCGACGCCGGGCACGGCGGCGAGGACCCGGGCGCCATCGGACCCTCCGGAACCTACGAGAAGACAGTGGCGCTGGCCCTCGCGCGCGAGCTCAAGCAGCAGATCGACGATGAGCCGGGCATGCGAGGCGTGCTGATCCGCACCGGCGACTACTACATCCCCCTCGAAGAGCGCTACTCGCGGGCACGCGAGGCGCGCGCGGACCTTTTCCTCTCGATTCACGCCGATGCTTTCCGTGATCGCCGGGTTCGCGGCAGCTCCGTCTACGTGCTGTCGCGCCGCGGCGCCTCCAGCGAGGCGGCCAAGTGGCTGGCCCGCAGCGAGAATCGCTCGGACCTGGTTGGCGGGGTCAAGCTCGACCGCGACGACGACGTGCTCAGCTCCGTGCTCCTGGACCTGTCCCAGAACGTGGCCATGGAATACAGCACGGAGGCCGCCGAGGCCATCCTCGGCCAGCTGGCGCGCGTGGGCAAACAGCACCGCGAGCGGGTCGAACGCGCCAACTTCGTGGTGCTGCGCTCGCCCGACGTCCCGAGCGTCCTGGTGGAGGTCGGGTTCATCAGCAATCCGCACGACGAGGCCAATCTCAAGAGCGGATCGCACCGTCGTCAGGTCGCCGAGGCGATCGTCAACGGTGTGCGTCGACATTTCTTCGAGACCGCCCCGCAGGGCACCTGGATCGCCGCCAACCGCGACGGCAGCCGCCACATCGTCGAGCGCGGCGACACGCTGGGCGTGATCGCGCAGAAATACCGCACCAGCGTCTCGCGCATCCGCCAGGCCAACAACATCGACGGGGACGTCATCCATCCCGGCGCCGTGCTGGTGATCCCAGCGGGATCCTGAGTCATCCTCAGAAAAACCTGGAACCACGGAAGGCTCTGAACTACACGGAAAAAGCGCATTGAGCTTTCGAGAAGGGCCGGTCCGCGCGGCAAGAGTCGAGCTGGCCGGGTGCGTGGCCGTTTCGAGTCCGTGTCTTCCGTGCTTTCCGTGGTTACCTTGTTTCGGTTTTTCCTGAAAGAAGCGCCGCCATCAAATCCGCCGCAGTCGGTAAACTGTAGCTTATGCCGATCCGCAAGCTGCCCGTCCATCTCGTCAACCAGATTGCCGCCGGTGAAGTCATCGAGCGGCCGTCTTCGATCGTCAAGGAGCTGGTCGAAAACAGTCTCGACGCCGGCAGCGGCCGGATCCGGGTCGAAGTCGAGCGTGGTGGGGCGCGGCGCATCCGGGTAACCGACGACGGTTGCGGTATTTCTCGCGACGAACTGGCGCTCGCGCTGAGCGCGCACGCGACCAGCAAGATCGAGTCCCTCGACGACCTGGAGGGCGTGGCCACCCTGGGCTTTCGCGGTGAGGCCCTGCCGTCGATCGCCTCGGTTTCGCGCCTGCGCCTGGCCTCGCGTCCGGCCGGCGCCGACAGCGGCTACGAACTCGAGGCCGAGGGCGGTGCGGTCGGCGAGGTGCGGCCCGCCGGCATGCCCGAGGGGACGGTCATCGAGGTCCGCGACCTTTTCTACAACACACCCGCCCGGCGCAAGTTCATGCGCACCGAGCGCACCGAGTTCGGCCACATCGACGACCTGCTCAAGCGGCTTGCCCTGGCGCGGTTGGACGTGGCGCTCGACCTGGCCCACGACGGCCGGATGGTGCGCAGCCTGGTGCCGGCGGCCGACGAGGCCACGCGCAACCGCCGGGTAGCGGCCGTTTGCGGTGAGGCCTTCATGGAGCAGGCGATCGTGCTCGATGAAGCCCATGCCGGACTGCGTCTGACCGGCTGGATCGCGCGGCCCGGTTTCTCGCGCAGCCAGGCCGACCTGCAGTTCTTCTTCGTCAATGGCCGCCTGGTTCGCGACCGGCTGGTCGCCCACGCCGTGCGCCAGGCTTACCGCGACGTGCTCTTCCATGGGCGTCACCCGGCTTTCGCGCTGATGCTCGAGCTCGATCCGCAGCGCGTGGACGTCAACGTGCACCCGCAGAAGCACGAAGTGCGCTTTCGCGATGGCCGGCTGGTCCACGATTTCCTCTTCAAGACGATCCACCATGCGCTTTCGGGCACGCGGCCCGGCGGCGAGTCGGCCCAGGTGGCCGCCGCCTCGAGGGCCCACGCTGCCGCGCCGGCCGCCGCGGGCTGGCAGGGCGATGGCAACCAGGCCGGGCTGGGCCTGGGCGTGGCCGAGACGGTTTCGCGTTATGCCGAGCTGGCTCGCGCGGGGCGAGCGCGAGAGCAGGCGGCGGGCGACGACATTCCGCCGCTGGGCTTCGCCGTGGCCCAGATTCACGGCGTTTTCGTACTGGCAGAAAACGCCGACGGCCTGATCGTCGTCGACATGCACGCCGCCCACGAGCGCATCGTCTACGAGCAGCTCAAGCAGGCCTGGAGCGAAGAGCGCGTGCGTTCGCAGCAGCTGTTGGTGCCCGAGAAGATTGCCGTCTCCGAGCGCGAGGCCCGGGCGCTCGAGCGCCACGTCGAAGGGCTCAGGCGACTGGGTTTCGAACTGGGCCTGGCCGGCCCCGAGGCCGTCGTCATCCGGGCGGTGCCGGCCCTGCTTGCCCGGGCCGACGGCCAGGGGCTGGTGCGCGACGTGCTGGCCGATCTCGTGGAGCTCGGCCAGAGCCAGCGCATCGAAACGGTGCTCGACGAGCTGCTGTCGACCATCGCCTGTCATGGTTCGGTCCGGGCCAACCGGCGGCTGAACATCGACGAGATGAACGCCCTGCTGCGCGACATGGAGCGGACCGAGCGCTCCGACCAGTGCAACCACGGCCGTCCGACCTGGGTGCAGCTGGACATGAAGGCTCTCGACCGGCTATTCCTGCGTGGCCAGTAGGGAACGCGTCCGGCGCGAACTGCCCCCGGCGGTTTTCCTGATGGGCCCGACGGCGGCCGGCAAGACGGCGGCCGCTTTCGCGCTGCACGAGCGTTTCCCCGTCGAGCTGGTCAGCGTCGATTCGGCCCAGGTCTACAGGGGGCTCGATATCGGCTCGGCCAAGCCCGACGCCGCCACGCTGGCACGCTATCCGCATGCGCTCATCGATATTCGGGATCCCGAGGAGACTTACTCGGCGGCCGATTTCGCCGCCGATGCCGCCGACGAGATCCGCAGAATCCATGCCGCCGGCCACTGGCCGGTGCTCGTCGGCGGCACCATGCTCTATTACAGGGCGCTGCTGTACGGTCTCGATCCCATGCCGCCGGCCGATCAGGAGTTGCGTCGGGCGATCGCCGCCGAGGCCGCTTCGCGCGGCTGGAGAGCCCTGCACGCCGAGCTCG
>JAASTB010000291.1 GCA_021767625.1 Wenzhouxiangella sp. | reverse complement strand
CGTCCGGAAATTCTCGTCACGCAACACCGCGACGCCGACGGTCGTCTTTTTCCCGTGGAAGCCCGGCTGTCCGCGGTGGCGGTCGACGGACGAACCCGCATCGTAATGCTGGCCACCGCGCTGACCGAAAACCTCAGCGCGCAGCGCCGGTTGCAACAGCAGGAGCGCATTTTCCGACAGGTGTTCCAGGCGTCCGAAGACGCCATTCTGCTGCTCGACGGCGACGATTTCATCGACTGCAACGAGGCGGCCGTTCGGATGCTGCGCTGCGGCAGCAAGGAGGACATCCTGCCCGTGCCGCCCTGGGGGCTTTCGCCGGAATACCAGCCGGACGGCCGGCGCTCGACGGAAAAGGCGCGGGAGATGATCGAGACGGCCTACGAGCGGCACTTTCACCGCTTCGAATGGACGCACACGCGCGCCGACGGCGAAGATTTCCCCGTGGAAGTCACGCTGACCCTGCTCGAGCTCGGCGGCCGGCGGATTCTGCACGTGGTGTGGAACGACATCACCGAGCGCAAGCGCAACGAGCGCAAGATAGAAGAACTCGCGCGCTACGACCTGCTGACCGGCCTGCCCAACCGTCGGCTGCTCCAGGAAAGTGCCGAAGCGCTACTGCAGGCCGGCGAGCGGGAGCGGCGGCCGGTGGGCGTGATGTACATGGACCTGGATCGCTTCAAGGACATCAACGATACGCAGGGTCACGAGACCGGCGACCAGGTGCTGTCGGAAGTGGCAAAGCGGCTTCGCGGCTGTCTGCGGCAATGCGACACCGTCGCCCGCCTGGGGGGCGACGAGTTCGCCTTCCTCCTGCCCGACACGAGTGTCGGCCAGATGCAGCGCATCGCCGAGCGGGTCATCGAGGCGCTTGAAGAGCCGTTCACGGTGCGCGGTGTCAGCACCCGTCTCGGCGCCAGCATCGGACTCGTACGCTACCCGGAGGACGGACGGGACCTGGCCGAACTCCTCAAGCACGCCGACATCGCGATGTATCGCGCCAAGGATGGCCAGACGGGCTGGTGCCTGTTCGAACCCGAGCAGGCGTCGAACGTGCTCGCGCGCGTCAGCCTCGAACGCGAACTGCGCCACGCCATCGCCGAGCGCGCCATCGGCCTGCACTTCCAGCCCATCGTCGACGCGACGAGCGGCACGATATGTTGTCTCGAAGCGCTGGCGCGCTGGATCAGCCCCGATGGCAGGCCGGTGACTCCGGACGTCTTCATACCGATCGCCGAATCGACCGGGCTCATCCATCCGCTCGGCGACTTGGTGCGCGAAATCGCCTGCGAGCAGGCTCTGCGCTGGCGGCGGCAGGGATTTGCCGTGCCCGTCACCGTCAACGTCTCGGCGCGCGAGCTTCAGTCCCCGGACCTGGTCGAACGAATCCTGGACACCCTGAACCGGCACGGCCTGGACGGACCGGCCCTGGAACTCGAAATCACCGAAAGCGCCACGATGCGCAACGCCGGCCAGAACGTCGCCAATCTCGCAAGGCTGCGCGAACACGGAATCCGGATCTTCATCGACGACTTCGGCACCGGCTACTCCTCGCTCAGCCAACTCAAGCAACTGCCGGTCGACGCTCTGAAGGTGGACCAGAGCTTCGTGCGCGACATGGTCACCGATCCCGCCGACGCCAATATCGTGGAAACCATCGTGCTGTTGGCGGGCGCCATGGGCCTGGCCACGGTCGCGGAAGGCATCGAAACCCCCGAGCAACTCCGCGCCGTGCGTGAGCTGGGCTGTACCCGGGTGCAGGGCTACCTGTTCGCCCGCCCCGCCAGCGCCGAATCGGTTACCGAACTGCTGAAAGCCGGGCGAGTCGACATTCCCGGAACCGGAAGAGCGCGCTGATCAGTCGCCCCGGTTGAATTGTCTCAGCTTGCGGCGCTCGCGCTTGTCGGGCCGGCGCGCCGGCGACAGGCCCGCCGCTTTCTTGAGACGCCGCTCTTCGGCCAGGCGCTCGCGCGCAGCGCGACTCGCTCCGGTCTCGGTGTACATGGCCTGGGCCATCGGCGCGGATACCCGCTTTTCGCCGATCTCGTCGACCACCACTTCGAAGCGGACCTCGCCCTTGGTAATCTTCAGCCGATCGCCAAGGCGCACCAGGCGCGAGGCCTTCGGCGAGGCGTCGTTGATCTCGACCTTGCCGCCCTTGATCGCCTGCTGGGCCTGGCCCCGCGTCTTGAAAAAGCGCGTGGCCCAGAGCCATTTGTCGAGTCGTACGGCGTCAGTCACGGTTGGTTCGTTGGCTGGTTGGCTGGTTGGCTGGTTGGCTGGTTGGCTGGTTGGCTGCAAGATTCTCGCCTTTCGCCTTTCGGCTTTAGCCTTCAGCCCGACCCGCGTTCGTCCGCGCCCTCTTCCAGGTGCTTCAGCCGCTGGTTGATGGAGCGCAATTCAGCCAGCAGCTCGCGGCGCTCGAGGTCCTCTTCGTCCTGGTGGATGGACTGGGTGGCCGTCACGATGATGGCGATGAACAGGTTGAGCACCATGAAGCTCGAGACCAGGATAAAAGGGACGAAGAAGGCCCAGGCCCAGGGATAGGCGTCCATCATCGGTCGCGCGATCCCCGACGACCAGGATTCCAGGGTCATGACCTGGAACAACGCGAACAGGCTGCGCCCCAGGTTGCCCCAGTACTCGGGGAACTGCTCGCCGAATAGCATGGTGCCCATAACGGCGAACACGTAGAACACCAGCACCAGCAGAAGCGCCGTCCAGCCCATGCCGGGCAAGGCCCGCAGCAGGGACTCGATGATCACCCGGAGCTTGGGTACCTGCGAGAGCAGGCGCAGCACGCGCAACACGCGCAGCGCGCGCAGGATCTCCAGCGGCCCGGCCGCGGGCACGAGCGCAATTCCGACCACCAGGAAATCGAAGACGTTCCAGCCGGACTTGAAGAAGCGCGGCCCGAAGGCAATCAGTTTGAGCGCGATCTCGACGATGAAGGCGCCGAGGATGGCGGTGTTGAGCGCGATCAGGGCATCACCGAAACGCGCCATCACGGTCGGAGAGGTCTCCAGGCCGAGCACCACGGCGTTGACGATGATCAGCGCGATGATGAAGCGGCTGAAAGCCGGGCCCTCGACCCTTCGACCGAGTCGCTGGCGCCAGCCGCCGCCGGGGGCGGCCGAGGCGATCGCCTCCCCGTCAGGCCGAGGCGGCATCGTCTTCGCTCGATCCGCCCTTGCCGCCGAGCGCATTGACCAGCAAGGCGTTCACGCGCCGGACATAGCCGGCCGGGTCGGCCAGCTCGCCGCCCTCGGCCAACAAGGCCTGGTCGAAGAGCAGCTGCGAGAGCTCGCCGAATCGGGCGTCGTTCGTCTCGTCGGCCATGGCCTCCAGCAGCGGATGCCTTGCATTGATCTCGAGATCGGGCTTCGAATCCGGCACGTCCTGCCCGGCCTGGCGCAGCATCTTCTGCATCTGCAGGCTCATGGCATTGTCGTCGCTGACGATGCAGCCGGGAGATTCGGTCAGGCGGGAGCCGGCGGTGACATTGCCGACCTGCTCGCCCAGGACCTGTTT
>JAASTB010000290.1 GCA_021767625.1 Wenzhouxiangella sp. | reverse complement strand
GATTTCGCGGCGTATTCTTGAGATCGATGCCGGACAAGCTGAGTTCGTTGACCGTGCCGAGTTCCGGAAAAGAGTCAGCGCAAAACTCCAGCATCCGTAGTGCCGAGGTTGCGGATTCTTGAGGCGGCTGCCGAGGAGGCCGAGGCGGCTGCACATCATTCCAGAAAGCCAGGATATTGGCGAGCTCGCAACAAGCGCTGAGATCGCGTAGGCGTGGGTGGGGCTGATAGGCTCTGGAACGGTTTCACGCCAAGGCGCCAAGGCGCAAAGGTCGCCAAGGTAAAGATCAAGACGAAAGAAGAGTTAAACAGGGCGTCGATATCAGTTTGAATTTAATCGGTTTTGTTTTCTTTTATTCTCTGCGAACTTTGCGCCTTGGCGTGAGCCCTTTCCAGGGCATCGGCAGTAGACGCCGCATCCCTCACGGCGCAGCCGGCCCGCCAAGCCGAACGAGCCGGAACCAAAAAACCAAAAAACCAACAAACCAAGGCGCCAAAAAACGGGCGCGTCAGCGCCCGAGCACCCGCATCCACCACCAGAAATTCACCACGCCGATCAGCGCGCCGGCCACATAGGTGAACGCCGCGGCGGTGAGGATGCGGCGCGCCGCCCAGCGGTCTTCGCGTTTGAGGTAGCCGCCCTTGTTGAGCAGGGGCAGGGCGCGGCGGAAGCTGGCGTCGAACTCGGTCGGCAGCGTCACCAGGTGCACGATCACGCCCGAGGCCAGCGAGGCCACCGCCATGGCCAGCAGGACCAGGCCGGCGCGCGGCAGGCGTAGTGCGAGCATGATGATCGGCGCCAGCACCAGCAGGATCATGCCGAAGCGCTGGAAGCGCTGCATGGCCTTGACCAGGCGCGTGCGCCACAGCAGCGGGCGGTAACCGTCGGCGTGCTGGATGGCGTGGCCCACCTCGTGCGCGGAAACGGTCACGGCCGTCAGCGAGGCGCCGTTGTAGTGCTCCGGGCTCAGCCTCACCGTCCGCGCATCCGGGTCGTAGTGATCGCCGCCCGAATCCGTCTGCTCCACGCCTACCGATTCCAGGCCCAGATTGTCGAGCAGATGCCGCGCCAGTTCCCCACCCGTGCCCTGGTAGCGATCGTCCGGCTGGCGGTACTTCGCCAGCACGCGCTTGACCCACCACTGGGGCAGGAAAACGACCGCGGCGATGATCAGCAGGATGATGATGGGCATGGGGGCGGTAGGCGGCGCCGGTGCTCATGATGGAGGTGCGATTCTAGCAAGCGAAGGTGTGGGTTCTTTCGTTCATTCGTTCTTTCGTTCATTCGTTCCGGCGCGGCCGGATTGGCGGGCCGGCTGCGCCGGGTGGGGTACGGAGGCTCGGATGTGCTCTGGGAAGGTCTCACGCAGAGGCGCAGAGGTGCGGAGTTCGCAGAGTTTGCAAAGAAGAGAAAGAGCAAACCCCCTTGGTAGCTCCGATTGTGTTCGCTAGCGCATCGATTGCTCTATCCTCCTGGTTTTTTCCTCTGCGATCTCTGCCCCTCTGCGCCTCTGCGTGAGGCCATCCCAGAGCACATCGGCCCCACCCACGCCAACGCGGCGCAGCCGCCCCGCACTGGCGGTGGCCCGCCCTTGACTACGATCAAGATGCGCCCCGTCCGTCGCCACTAACATGCGCGCCAGCTAATTCTTCACCGAGGAAACCGATCATGTCCGACGCATACGCGGGCGTGCAGGCCAGCTATGGCCGCTGCACGCGCAAGAAAGGCTTCATCACCCGCTTCTACGAGCTGCTGCTCGAAAGCGACCCGCGCATGGCGCCGATGTTCTCGCACACCGACTGGACCAAGCAGAACAAGGCGCTCAGGCGCGGCATCAGCATCGCGCTGACCCATGCCGGCGGATCGAAGATCGTCGAGCGGTCGCTCAAGGAAATGGCCGACGTCCACTCCCGCAATGGCCACGCCCCGGTCAAGCCCGAACTCTACGGCTATTGGCGCCAGAGCCTCCTCCAGGCCGTCCGCGAACACGACGACCGCCTCACCCCCGAACTCGAAAACCAATGGGCCGAGGCCCTCAAGAAAACCACCGACTTCTTCACCGAACGCTACTAGCGCCGCGCTCGCGTGGGTGGCGCCGATAGGCTCTGGGATGGCCTCACGCAGAGACGCAGAGGTGCAGAGTTCGCAGAGAGAAGAAAGAGCAAACCCCTTGGTAGCTCCGACTGTTTTCGATAGCACAGTGATCTTCCT
Organism: Wenzhouxiangella sp.; assembly: GCA_021767625.1. Classification (GTDB taxonomy): domain Bacteria; phylum Pseudomonadota; class Gammaproteobacteria; order Xanthomonadales; family Wenzhouxiangellaceae; genus Wenzhouxiangella. The sequence continues at coordinate 1,323 of JAASTB010000290.1, read as the reverse complement.
GATCTCTTTGTCTTTTCCTCTGCGGCCTTTGCCCCTCTGCGCCTTTGCGTGAGACCTTTCCAGAGCTCGTCCAAGCCACCCGGGCCCTCCCGGCGAAGCCGGCCCCCCAAGCCGTCTGCGCCGGAACGAATGAACGAACCAACCAATGAACGAACTAACGAAGCAGCGAACCCGCTCCGATATAATTCACCCATGCCCCATCCCACACCCCAAAACGCCCAATCCGGTCGCATCTTCCTGATCGCCGTCATCGCCCTGGCCGCGATCGCGGCCGGGCTCGTCGTCTCCTCGATGCTGCTCGACCGGTCGCAGGAGCTGCGCGCCGCGCAGGCCTTTCCGCAGGCCCGGCCGCTGCCGGAATTCGAGCTGCGTACGGCCGCCGGCGAGACGCTTACACCCGAGGATCTCAAGGGGCAGTGGTCGCTGATGTTCTTCGGCTTCACCAACTGCCCGGACATCTGCCCCGACACCCTGGCCGTGCTGGATTCGGCCATCGAGAGCCTCGACACCATGGGCGCCACTTCGAAGCCGCAGGTCGTCTTCGTCTCTGTCGACCCCGGCCGCGACGACGCCGAGGCCCTGGGCGACTACGTGCGCTGGTTCGACGAATCTTTCATCGGCGCCACCGGCAGCGAAGCCCAGCTCGCCGCGCTCACCAAGCAGCTCGGCATCTACTTCGCGCTCGACGAGCCCGACCCCGACACCGGCTTCTACACGGTCGACCACTCCGCCTCCATCCTGATCGTCGACCCCGAAGGCCGGCTCTACGGCCGCTTCGCGCCGCCGCTCGATCGCCAGGCCATCGCCGCCGACCTGTTCGCGCTGGCGCGATGAAGGGGCCCTTGTCCGTGCGCCTGCTGGTCTGGCCGCAGTACGTCCTGCCGCAGAAGCTGCTCACCGCCATCGCCTGGCGCCTGTCCTCGAGCCGCTGGCGCTGGTTCAACCAGCCCTTCATCCGCGTGTTCGTGAAGCTTTTCGGCGTGGATCTGGGCGAAGCCCGGCGCAAGTCCGCGGCCGACTACGAGAACTTCAACGACTTCTTCACCCGCGCCCTGGACGAGGGCGCACGACCGCTCGCCGACGAGCGCCACCGCATGGTCTGCCCGTCCGACGGCACCGTCAGCCAGCTCGGCCGCCTGCGCGGCGACACCATCCTGCAGGCCAAGGGCATCGACTACACCGCCGCCGAACTGCTCGGCTCGGCCGAGCGCGCTCAGCCCTTCGCCGACGGCCACTTCGTCACCGTCTACCTGGCGCCGAAGGACTACCACCGCGTCCACTCGCCGATCGCCGGCAAGGTGGTCGAGGAAGTGCGCGTGCCCG
>JAASTB010000289.1 GCA_021767625.1 Wenzhouxiangella sp. | reverse complement strand
GAGCGCGAGCGCGGCATCACGATTGCCTCGGCTCACGTCGAATACGAGTCGGACAACCGTCACTATGCCCACGTGGACTGCCCGGGTCACGCCGACTACGTCAAGAACATGATCACCGGTGCTGCCCAGATGGACGGCGCGATCCTGGTGGTTTCGGCGGCCGACGGTCCGATGCCGCAGACGCGCGAGCACATCCTGCTGGCGCGCCAGGTCGGTGTTCCGGCGATTCTGGTTTACCTGAACAAGGCCGACATGGTCGACGACGCCGAGCTGCTCGAGCTCGTCGAGATGGAAGTTCGCGAGCTGCTGAGCGACTACGACTTCCCGGGTGACGATACCCCGGTGATCACCGGTTCGGCGCTCAAGGCGCTGGAAGGCGACGACAGCGACATCGGCGTGCCGTCGATCCTGAAGCTGGTCGAGGCGATGGACGAGTACATTGCCGAGCCCGAGCGCGACCTGGACAAGGACTTCCTGATGCCGATCGAGGACGTGTTCTCGATTTCCGGCCGCGGTACGGTTGTGACCGGTCGTGTCGAGCGCGGCGTGATCCACGTCGGCGACGAGATCGAGATCGTGGGTATCAAGGACACCACGAAGACGACCTGCACGGGTGTCGAGATGTTCCGCAAGCTGCTCGACCAGGGTCAGGCCGGTGACAACGTGGGCGTTCTGCTGCGCGGCACCAAGCGTGACGAAGTCGAGCGCGGCCAGGTTCTGGCCAAGCCGGGTTCGATCACCCCGCACACCAAGTTCGAGGCCGAGGTCTACGTGCTGAGCAAGGACGAAGGCGGCCGTCACACGCCGTTCTTCAAGGGCTATCGCCCGCAGTTCTACTTCCGCACGACCGACGTGACCGGCGACTGCCAGCTGCCGGAAGGCACCGAGATGGTCATGCCGGGCGACAACGTGCAGATGACGGTGGAACTGATCGCGCCGATCGCCATGGAAGAAGGCCTGCGTTTCGCGATTCGCGAAGGCGGCCGTACCGTGGGCGCCGGCGTGGTGTCGAAGATTATCGATTGATGAAGAAGGTTTCAGGTTGAAGGTTTCAGGTTTCAGGAAAAGCGTGTTTTGACCTGAAACCTGAACCCTGAAACCTTCGGGAAAGCCCCTGCGAGGGCAACGATCCTCCGGATCGTACCAAGCGGTGGAGCGAAAGCTTCATCAGAGATGTTTGATCTTTAACAGACTGAAGGCGTACGGCAATGGCCGAACAGAAAATCCGTATTCGTTTGAAGGGTTTCGATCATCGTTTGATCGATCGGTCGACCCAGGAAATCGTGGATACCGCCAAGCGCACTGGTGCGCAGGTTCGTGGTCCCATTCCGCTGCCCACGCGCAAGGAGCGCTATACCGTGCTGATCTCCCCGCACGTCAACAAGGACGCGCGTGATCAGTACGAAATCCGCACCCACAAGCGGCTGCTGGATATCGTCGATCCCAACGACAAGACGGTCGATGCCCTGATGAAGCTGGATCTGGCTGCGGGCGTTGACGTTCAGATCAAGCTGTATTGAGGCGAGAAGAACAATGGCTATCGGATTGGTAGGACGCAAACGCGGCATGACCCGGATCTTCACCGAGGAGGGTAACTCCGTTCCGGTGACGGTCATCGAGGTCAACCCGAACCGGATCACGCAGATCCGCGAACAGGAATCGGACGGCTATGCCGCCATCCAGGTGACTTGCGGCAGCAAGCGTACGTCTTTGGTCTCCCGCCCCCTGGCCGGACACTACGCGAAAGCGGGTGTCGAGGCCGGTGAAGGCCTGTGGGAATTCCGCCTGGACGGCGAAGAGGGCGAAGGTCTCGAGATCGGCGCCGAGCTGACCGTAGAGCGCTTCGAGGCAGGCCAGAAAGTCGATGTGACCGGTACCACCAAGGGCAAGGGTTTTGCCGGCGTGGTCAAGCGTCACAATTTCCGTACGCAGGACGCCACCCACGGCAACTCGCTGGCCCACCGCGCGCCGGGCTCGATCGGTCAGTGCCAGACGCCGGGCCGCGTGTTCAAGGGCAAGAAGATGGCCGGTCACATGGGTGACGAGCGCCAGACCACCCTGAATCTGCAGGTCGTACGCGTCGATGCCGAGCGCAACCTGCTGTTGATTCGCGGTGCCGTGCCGGGCGCGACCGGTGGTCACGTCATGATTCGTCCGTCGATCAAGGCCTGAAGGAGAGAGTGATGGAACTCGCAGTAACCGGCGGCAGCAAGATCAAGGTCTCCGACGAGGTCTTCGGCCGTGATTTTTCGGAAAGCCTGGTGCACCAGGTCGTCACCGCCTATCTGGCGGGCGGCCGTGCCGGCACCAAGGCGCAAAAGAACCGCTCGGCGGTTTCCGGCGGCGGCCGCAAGCCGTGGCGCCAGAAGGGCACGGGCAATGCCCGCGCCGGCACGATTCGCAGCCCGCTGTGGCGGACCGGCGGCGTGACGTTCGCCGCGCAGCCGCGCGACTTCACGCAGAAGGTCAACCGCAAGCAGTACCGTGCGGCACTCAAGTCGATCCTCTCGGAGCTGGTGCGCCAGGAGCGCCTGGTGGTAGTCGAGAAGTTCGACGTGACCGAGCCCAAGACCAAGGCGTTGCTGGCCCAGCTCGCCGACCTCGATGTGGAGCGCGGTGTGCTGGTCGACGTCGAACTCGACAGCAACCTGTACCTCAGCAGCCGCAACGTGAATGGTGTTCAGGCGCTGACGGTCGAGACGCTCAACCCGGTCAGCCTGGTCGGCGCCGACAAGGTGGTCATGACCAAGGCGGCCGTCAACAAGATCGAGGAGTGGCTGGCATGAAGACCGAACGCATGTACCAGATCGTCCGCAGGCCGCACGTCTCGGAAAAGACGGCGCTGCTGCAGGCCGACAGCAATCAGTACGTATTCGAAGTGCGCAGTGATGCCAGCAAGACCGACATCAAGCGCGCCGTGGAAGGCCTGTTCGAGGTCGACGTGGAGCAAGTGCAGGTCCTCAACGTGAAGGGCAAGCAGAAGAGCTTCCGTCTCGTGCCGGGTCGCCAGAAGGGCTGGAAAAAGGCCTATGTGCGAATCAAGAGCGGCCAGAGCATCGAAGAAGTGCAGGCAGACTGAACTATAGCGAGCCGGGAATAGAATCATGGCAATCGTCAAAGCAAAACCGACATCTCCGGGCCGTCGCGGCCGAGTGCAGATCCGGCACGCCCATCTGTGGAAGGGCGAGCCGCATGCGCCGCTGCTCGAAGCGCGGGGCAAGACCGGTGGTCGCAACAACGCCGGCCGCATCACCACGCGTCATCGTGGCGGCGGGCACAAGCACCACTATCGCCGCATCGACTTCCGTCGCGACAAGGACGGTATTCGGGGCGTTGTCGAGCGCATCGAATACGATCCGAACCGCAGTGCGCACATCGCACTGATCAAGTACATCGACGGTGAGCGCCGCTACATCCTGGCGCCGCGGCATGTGCGTGCCGGCGACGAGATTCTCAGCGGCTCCGAGGCGCCGATCAAGCCGGGTAACTCGATGCAGTTGCGTTCGATTCCGGTCGGTACCCAGCTGCACGCCGT
>JAASTB010000288.1 GCA_021767625.1 Wenzhouxiangella sp. | reverse complement strand
TTCTGGCAGGCGACCGCATCGGAGCCGATCGTGTCGTGGCGCTGTATCCGGACTGCACGCCCTTCGCTTCCCTGTCGATCCACATCGACTATCTCGTCCTCGTCGGCGCCGAAGACCGACTCACACCGCTTTCCGAGTGCGAGCGGATCCGAAGGCTCAGCGAAGCGCACGACGCACAGTGGGTGGTCTATCCCCAGGTCCACCATGGTTTCGACTACAAGGCATTCCGCGGCGGGCTGTCCGCACCGGCCAACGCCTATCGCGACGGCTTCGTGGCCGTCGAGTACAACGCCGAGGCGGCGGAAGACGCCCACCGACGCATAACTGCGTTTCTCGACAGGCGAGTCCGCTGACTCACGGGCTTTCTGGCTTTCCACCCGATTTGTGGAACTCTGTCCCCCTTGTGCCCGAAACGAGAAAAAGAAATGCGCCCCATAAAGACAATCGCTCTATTCGCGCTGCTGGGGCTGACTTCCCTGGGCCACGGACAGACCGTACTCACTTCATTCTCCCAGACGACTGCGCCCGATACCGGGCTGCGCAAGCTCGCCTCGATCAGTGAAATCGATGGATCAGTCTCACTGATCGGATCGAACATCGATTCGAACGGGATCGGAACTTCGTCGGGCGTGACGACGATCAACATCGCTGACGAACTCTATTACCTGATCGCGAACGATTCGGGAGCTTCCAAACTCTATGCCGTGGACATCAACGGCGCTGCCGCGGCTGTTGAATACGAGCTGGCTGCAGGGTTCACCCAGTCTACGGTCTTCGGCATCTGGCACAACAAGACCAGCAATCGGCTCTATGCCTACGCGACGATTCCCGGAAACGGCAACGTCGGCGTCTACGAAATCACGCTTGCTCCGGGCACCCCGAACACGGCAACGCTCAGCCTGCTGGCCGATCTCGGCCCGCTGACCGTCGCTTCCGGACTCATCACCGGGGATTTCGACAACGATCGCCTGTTCGTGCTCGCCGACGATGGCGGAGAAGGCCAGCTCTACCAGGTGGCCGACCTCACCGGCTCGCCTTTCCTCGACGGCCCCTTCCCCCTGGAGCAGAGCGTTTCCAACATCTTCGGCGCCGAGTACCGCGCCAGCGACAACACGGTGCTGTTCGTCGCCGGCAGCAGCGGCCGCTCCCTGTACACCTTCCTGATTGACGACCAGGAGGTCGGCGGTGGCAGCATCGAACTCAACAACGGATTCAGCATCGCCCTGAGCTCGGGCCAGACGGCCTTCGACCAGCAGACCGACACCTTCTACCTGCTCGGAAACCCGAGCGACGGCGTCTCCAACCAGGGCAACAGCCTGATCATCCTCGATGCCTCACAGGTCGAGACCCAGCAAGTACTCAACGGCAGCAACTTCAACTCCGGCACATCCACGGGTATCGACGTGCAGCCCGGACCTAACCTGTCCATTACCAAGACCGACGACGTATCGGTCGCTGCTTCTCCGGGCGACACGATCACATACACCATCGACATCGGTAATGCCGCCGATGCCGGCCGCGCCAGCGGCGTCGTGCTGACCGAAACCGTGCCGACCGACACGACCTTCGACGATGCGGCAACGACCGCAGCATGGGCCTGCGCCGGGGGCGGCGCTGCCGGACAGACCTGCACCCTGTCACGGCCGGACATCGCGCCCGGCGGCACCGACAGCGTTGACTTTGCCGTGACCATCGATGCATCCGTCAGCGCCTCGACGAGTGCCATCGGCAATACGGTTTCGGTCGCTGCGGCCAACTCCGCGACCACCCCGCAAGCAACGGAAAGCACCCCTGTGGACGCCACGGCGGTCATCAGCGTGACCAAGGCCGCCGACACCACGGACATCACGCCCGGCGACACCGTGACTTACACCATCACTGCCGAGAACACCGGCAATCGCAACGCCGATGGCGCGGTGCTAGCCGAAACCGTCCCCGCGAATGCGACCTTCCAGCCAACGGGTTCGTCCGCCTTTACCTGCCAAGGCGCGGGAGAAGCCGGCGACACCTGCACGCTCGCCCTCGGCACGCTCGCCGGCGGCAGCATGCAGATGGCGACCTTCGTCATCGATGTTGACAGTTCCGTCGCGCCCGAGCTCACCGACCTGTCCAATAAAGTGGACCTCGACGCGACGACCCCGACGCTGAGTGATTCGTTCACGCTCGACACGCCCGTCACCGCAAGCGTGACCCTGGGCATTTCCAAAGACGACGGACCGACCACAACCGCCAGCCCCGGCGACCTGCTCACCTACACGATCGACTACGGCAATACCGGCAACCGGGATGCCGGGGACACCACGATCACCGAGACGGTTCCTGACCAGACCACATTCAGTGCCGCCAGCAGCACGCCGGGCTGGACCTGCATGGCCGGCGGCGGGCCGGGCGACACCTGCTCGTTGTCGCTCGGAACCCTTCCCGGCGGCGACGCCGGCTCGATCACGTTCGCCGTGGCGATCGACAACCCCATTGATGCGAACACAACGGCCATTGACAACACGGCGTTCATTTCGGCCTCCAACGGCTTGGCCGAGATGGCCATGACCAGCACGCCCCTGGCCTCCGCACCCACGCTGTCACTCGCCAAAACCACCGGCGGCATTACGAGCGTATCCCCAGGCGGCACGCCGAGCTTCACCATGACCTACGCCAACACCGGCAACGAGGACGCGGCCAATGTCGTCATCTCCGACATCGTGCCCGCGCAGACAACCTTCGTGCCCGAAGAGAGCTCGGCCGGCTGGGACTGCGGCGGCTCGTTCACGCCGGGATCCACCTGCCAGTTCGCCGTGGGCGATCTCGCCGGCGGCGCCTCGGGACTAGTGGTTTTCACGCTGCGCGTCGACGACTCCGTCGATGTCGGCACCGACACCATCACCAACGTCGCCACACTCGATGCCGACAACGCCGACTCGGTCAACGCCCAGGATTCGGTAACAGTCGTATCCGAAGCGTCGCTGGCCGTGAGCATCACCGAAGCATCGAGCGGCCCGTTCGCACCGGGGGATACCGTGATCTACAACGTCGAGTATGCCAACACGGGCTCGCAGGACACGGACGCCGCACAGCTGACAATCGACGTGCCGACCAATACGCAGTTCAACGCCGGCCAGAGCGATGCCGGCTGGAACTGCGCCGCGACAACCCCCGGATCCGTATGCACCCTGGATGTCGGCTCACAGGCCGGCGGTGACAGTGCCGCGCTGGCCTATGCCGTCGACATCGACTCCCCCTACCCCAAGGGCGCACCGCCGCTCGGTATCAGCGTGGACTACGCCGCGAGCAATGCGGCAACCGCCACCGCCGCCGATTCGACCACGCTCGCCGGGGTCGACCTGCAGATCACCAAGGACGACGGCCAGAACGTGCTTTTCGACGGACAGACAGTGACCTACATCATCACGGTCAGGAATCTCGGGACCGTCACCGCCACGTCCGCGACCGTCACCGACAACCTGCCCGCCAACCTGTTGAACGCCACCTGGTTCTGCGACGCCATCGGGGCCGCGACTTGCACCGCGTCGGGTAACGGAGA
>JAASTB010000030.1 GCA_021767625.1 Wenzhouxiangella sp. | reverse complement strand
GCGGTGCGGCTGCCGGCGGCTCGTCGCCTGCCCGCGCGCGAGCGACGATCTGACCGCTGTCGGCGTCGAAGAAGTGCAGGTAGCCTTCGAAATCGCCCACGGCCACGAGCCCGCCCAGGAAGACCGGGCGCGTCAGTTCGCGTCGCAGCAGCTGGTCGCCGCGCCACAGCGTCGAGCCGTTGCGGCGGTCGACCAGCCAGACATTGTCCCCGCGATCGGTGACGGCAAGCTGGGTGCGGCGCAGACTCAAACCGCTGGAAGAAGAAATGTCCTTGACCCAGAGCGTGCGCCCGGACTCCAGCGCCAGGCCCGCAAGCCGGCCGTGATAAGTCACCACGTAGAGTTCCGTGCCCACGACCAGCATCGGACCGTCGATGTCGGCCAGGCGGTCGAGCTCCGTGCGGCCTTCCGGCGCGCTCACGCGCTGTTCCCAAAGCACCGAGCCGTCGGAGACGCGGATCGCGGTTACCTGCCCGTCGTCGTAGCCGATGTAGACCTGCCCGGCACGCGGGAGCGGATCGCCGTTGCCCCGCAGGGTCAGAAGCGGCACGCTGCGGTCGTGTACCCAGATGCGCGCGCCGTCGCTGCGGTCCAGACCGAAGACGCGGCCGTCGATGCAGCGGGCCACGATGATGCCGTCGTGCAGGACCGGCTTGGACAGGATCTCGGAGGAAAGCTGCGCCCGCCACTGGATCCGTCCCGATTCGCGGTCGATGACCACCAGCTCGCCGTCGAAAGTGCCGACGATGACCAGCTCTTGCGTCACGGTGGGGCCCGCGGAAATCGGCATTTCGATGTCGATCTCGCGCTGTACCCGGCCGGTCTCGGCGTCGACCGCGGTGATCAGGCCTTCATGGTCCGCCACCCACACCTGGCCGTCGGCGTAGACGGGCCTGATGCGGGGCTGGCTGCGGTTGGTACCTTCGCCGGTGTCGACCGACCAGACCCGGTCGATCGGAACGGGCTGGCTGATCTCGGTCAGTTCCGCCGGCTCCGGCTCGTCGCTGCCACCGCCGAACCAGCCGCCGACGGTCTGGCAGCCCGCCAGGGTCAGAAGCGCGGGAACCAGCAGAAAGAATCGTCCCTGCCGGGTCACGAAGTACCTCCTTCGGTCGTGGCGGCGTCGATCTTGATCTGGAGCAGCCGCGGGTTGCCGCCGTCTGCCGTCCGACGAGCCAGGGCGTCTTCCCAGGCCGCACGTGCTTCATCGACGCGACCGCGCTCGAACAGAAGGTCGCCGCGCGTCTCGGCCCAGGACGCTTCGAAACCGTCGGGTGCAGCGCCTTCCAGCAGCGACAGGGCCTGTTCATATTCGCCCTGGGCTTCCAGTACCCGTGCGAGGCGCAGCTTGGCCACAGGCCACAGCGACTCCAGACGGCGATTTTCGAGGATGCCCCGATAGATGTCGGCCGCCGGCGGGAGGCGACCGTCGTCGACCCAGGCCGCGGCCAGCTGCATGCCGGCCAGACCCGTGTAGGCGGTTTCGCCGACGGTCTCGACCATGGTCCGGTATTCCGACTCGGCCGATTCGAGGTCGCCCTCGGTCACCTGCTGGCTGACCACCTGGTAGTAGTCCGACCCCATCAGTTGCTGGTCGGCCCGGTAATCCTGCCAGTAGCGGAAACCGAAAATGCCGCCGAAGGCGAGCACCAGGCCGACGATGATCGCCGGGGTGTATTCCTTGATCCACTTGCGGACGCGCTCGCCCTGCTCGTGTTCGTCGTAAAGCTCTACGGCCATGTCGGATTGATCCTTGCGATGGGCATGGTGGAAATTCGATCGCCTATGATAAATCAGTCGCCCGTACCGGCGGCAAGCAATGCCTGCAGGCGCCGGGGCAACTGATCGATTGCGACCATCTCCTGCCCGGCGTCGCCGCGCAGGTCCTTGATCGCGGCTTCGCCGCGCGCGAACTCGGCCTCGCCGAGAATGATGCACCAGCGCGCGCCGCTGCGGTCGGCGCGCTTGAATTGCGACTTCATGCTGCCGCCGCCCAGGGCCGTGGCCAGCGAGAGGCCGGGAGCCTGGTCACGAATGCGCTCGGCCACCGCCAGCATCTCGGCTTCGTCGACCTGGCTGACCACGAAGGCGTCGGCATGCTGGCCGGCTTCAACGCCCGCGGCCTCGAGCATGGCCAGCAGACGCTCCACGCCGAGCGCGAAACCGATCCCCGGCGTGTCCTTGCCGCCCTGCATGGCCACCAGGTCGTTGTAGCGCCCCCCGGCGCAGACCGTGCCCTGGGCACCGAGCTCGTCGGTGACCCACTCGAAGACGGTTCGACAGTAGTAGTCCAGTCCGCGAACCAGGCCGGTGTTGACCGTGTATTCGATGCCCAGGCGATCGAGCATCGATTTCACGCGCTCGAAATGCGCTCGCGCTTCGTCGCCGAGCTCATCGGCCAGTCGCGGGGCATCGGCCATGACGGCCTTCGTGTCCGGGTTCTTGCTGTCGAAAATCCGCAGCGGGTTGGTTTCCAGCCGCCGCTGGCTGTCGGCATCGAGGCGATCGCGGTAGGGCTCCAGGTAGTCGACCAGCTTCCGGCGATAGCGTTGCCGGTCTTCGCGGTCGCCCAGGGTGTTGATCTCCAGCCGAATCCGACCCGACAGGCCGAGCTCCTTCCAGAGCCTCTCACCGAGCGCGATCAGTTCCACGTCGGTGGTGGCCTGTTCGAGGCCGAAAACCTCGGCGCCGAACTGGTGGAACTGGCGCTGGCGCCCCTTCTGGGGCCGTTCGTGCCGGAACATCGGACCCTGATACCAGACCTTCAGGCCCGGTACGTGCAGCAGGCCGTGCTGGATGGCCGAACGCACTACGCCTGCGGTGCCTTCCGGGCGCAGGCAGAGCATGTCGCCGTTGCGATCCTCGAAGGCATACATCTCCTTTTCCACCACGTCGGTGGACTGGCCGATCGCGCGGGTGAAGACCTCGGCCTTTTCCAGGATGGGCAGGCGGATCTCGTGGAAATCGTAGGCTGCGAAAACGCGGCAGATGCGAGCTTCCAGCCAGCGCCACATCGGCGTCTGGTCCGGCAGGATGTCGTGCATGCCGCGTATCGACTGGATATTCTTCATCTGTATTGCTTCCGTCACAAAAGACGAGCCCGCCGGCGGCGGGCTCCAAGCGCAATCTTCGCTGGCCGGGCTGTCAGGCCGGGCTCAACGTTCCACCTGGCCGTCGGCTGCAACCGCGATTTCGGCGACGTCGCCGCTTTCGTGCCCTTCCCAGGTGACCTCCCGGCCGTTGACCTGGAGCCGAACGGCGCTGGAACGGCCCACCAGCAAACTGAACGGCGCCTGCCCCTCGTAACTGCGCGTCTGACCGCCGCGCAGAAGATCGTACTCCAGGCGCGTACCCGCCGCGTCGAGAATCTCGATCCAGCTGTCTTCGAGCAACTCGAGCTGCAAGGCGCTTGGCCTCGGGCCCGGTTCGGCCGCGGCCTCGTCGTGCGGGACCTCGGTCGCCTCGCTCATGTTCGGTGTCGCTTCCGCCGTGGGTTCGCGGCTCGGCCGCATCGGATTCAGCGGCAGCGCCGAAGCCGACACGTGCCGCGCCGAATCCGACCCCGCCACTTCGGCAGGCGCAGCGTCAGTCGATGCCTTCGAGCTCGTCCCGGCGGCCTCGTCGGTTTGCGCCAGCGACGTCTCCGCGGAGCCCGGCTCACGCTCGAGCATGCGCGAACCGCCTGCCAGGAAAGCGTAGACCAGGGGAACAACAACCGCAACAGTTACAATGGCATACGTAGAAATCTTGAGGTAACGCTCGAGCCGCCATTCGCGCCGGGAGGAGGCGGGCAACACTTCCTGCAGCTCGGGCAGCTGGTCCTCGCCCGCCTCGGCCAGGACTTCATCCGGGTCGAGGCCCAGCAGACGGGCGTAATTCCTGATGTAGCCGCGGCGATAGAGGCTGGAGAGTTTTTCGACTTGCCCGGTCTCGATGTCGTTGACGACCATCCCAGGCAGGTGCAGTTGTTGGGCGACATCGCCCTGCTCGAGCGAAAGCGCTTCCCGGCGGCGCTTGAGTTGAGCGCCGATGCGTTCGTAGCGTTCCTTGTTTTCCTGTTGTGTTGCTTCAGTGCTTGCGCTGGTGTTTTCAGTCATCTCGGCTGGTCTGTTGTCTTATATTTCGAGCTTCGGCCGAATCGGGGAACTGATCCTCGAGTCGCCTGAAGTAGCGGGCGGCTTCCCGCTCGTTGCCAAGCCGTTGTTCGATCCGGTACCCGAGCAGCAACGCTCCCGGATCGGCCCCTGTCGTCGCCTCGTAACGCTGCAGGAAGGCACGCGCCCGGAAGGCGTCGTCGCGCTGCAGGAACAGGCGGGCCAGATTGAATAGTGCGTCAGGATACTCCGGAGCGACCTCGAGTGCCTGGCGAAGGTAGCTCTCGGCTTCGTCGAGCCGACCGGCGCGAATCGCGCAGGAGCCCGCGTTGGCATAGACGACTTCCTTCGTGTCGTAGAAGGGATCGTTGATCGCGCGCCGGAAGATCTCGTCGGCCTCCCGATACTCGCCCTGACGGCACAGGAAAGCCGCGTAACCGTTGAGGGTGGCGCCGTCCTCCGGCGCAAGGCTCACGGCTTCGCGATAGTAGCGCCGGGCGCGGGAGTCGCGGCCGAGCTGCTCTTCGATCAGGGCCAGCGTCACGTAGGCCGGTACGTGCGCGGGGTCGAGCTCGACTGCCCGCTCGAGTTTCTCCAGGGCCACCTGGTAGTCGCCCCGCTCGAAATAGCCCACGCCGAGCCGCGTGTTGACATCCGCCGCGCGAACCGGACTGACGCGATCCATGCCGGTGCGCCCGGTGTTGCCGGGTTCGGGCTTGCTGGCGGTGGCACAGGCCGCCAGCATTGCGACGAGAACGGTCAGGATGAGCAGGCGCAGCCCGTTCAAGACGCCACCGCCTGCCGTGCCAACTGCTGCTGAACCATCTGCCGCCGCTGGCTCGGGCTGAGCAGCTTGCCGACGAGCTGTCCGCAAGCGGCGTCGATGTCCTCACCGCGGGTCTTGCGAACGGTGGTGATGAGACCGGCCGCTCGCGTGATCTTCTGGAATTCGTAGATCGCCTCGTCCGAGGAACAGCGGAAGGGCGTGCCGGGAAAGGGATTGAACGGAATCAGGTTGATCTTGGACGGCAGCACGCTGAGCAGCCGGACCAGCGCGCGAGCGTGCTCGGGCCGGTCGTTGACACCGTCGATCATGGTGTACTCGAAGGTCACCGAACGCTTGGGCCGCGCCTTGACGAAACGCTTGCAGGCCGAAATCAGCTCCTCGACCGGATACTTGCGGTTGAGCGGCACCAGGCGGCTTCGCAACTCGTTGTCGGCCGCATGAAGCGACACGGCGAGCGCGAACTCATCGCCGTGGGCCAGGTCGTCGATGCCCGGAACCACGCCGGAGGTCGAGATGGTCACTCGCCGCGATGCAAGTCCGTAGGCCAGGTCGTCGCGAAGCAGCGACAGCGCGGGGCGAACGGCGTTGAGATTGAGCATGGGTTCGCCCATGCCCATGAACACCACGTTCGTGACGCGACGCTCGTCGCCGTGGAGCTCTCGCAGTCGCTGAACGGCCTGCCAGACCTGCCCGATGATTTCGGCCGAGTCGAGGTTGCGGTTGAATCCCTGCGTGGCGGTCGAGCAGAACGTGCAGTTGAGCATGCAGCCCACCTGCGAGGAAATGCACAGGGTGCCGCGGCTGGTTTCGGGAATGTAGACCGTCTCGACGGCGTTGCCGCCGGCGATGGACATCAGCCATTTGACGGTGCCGTCCTCGGAGCGCTGCTCGCGCATGATCGCGGGCGGCGCGACGCCGGCAGCGCCTTCGAGACGTTCACGCAGGGCCTTGGACAGATCCGTCATCTGCCCGAAATCGGTCACGCCGCGCTGGTGAATCCACTGCAGCAGCTGGCGCGCGCGAAACGGTTTTTCGCCGAGGTCGACGAAAAACCGCTCGAGGCCCGCCCGGTCGAGACCGAGCAGGTTGGTGATTTCTTCAGGCCCTGCGGGCATTTGCGAGATTTCTCTGATAATTACCGTGAGTATATCTCATCATCACCGAAAAAGAAGGCGATTTCCTCTTTCGCGGTGTCCGCGCCGTCCGATCCGTGCACGGCATTGGCGTCGATGCTGGTCGCGAAATCGGCCCGGATCGTGCCGGGAGCGGCCTGCTGCGGGTCGGTCGCGCCCATCAGTTCGCGATTGCGGGCGATGGCATCCTCGCCTTCCAGCACCTGGACCATCACCGGGCCGGACATCATGAACGCCACCAGATCATTGAAGAACGGGCGCTCGCGATGAACGGCGTAGAAACCCTCGGCTTCTTCGCGGGAGAGGTGCTTCATGCGGGCGGCGACGATCTTGAGGCCGGCGCGCTCGAAGCGGGTGTAGATCTCGCCGATGACGTTCTTGGCCACGGCATCGGGCTTGATGATGGACAGAGTGCGTTCCATTCCTGCTCCTTCGGACAGATTGCTGGGGCGGTCGCCTGAATGCAGACGCCGTGCGGGTGACGCGACCGGAGCGGCTTTCGGGGCCGCCGCCGGACAAACCGGGAATTGTATACCTGAAACGCCCGAAATTCATGCCCGTCAGCCATGATCCGGGCGGCCCTGCCTCGGCAAGAGGCTTGTATCCGGCATGAGGGAGTGCACATAATGTCGAAATAGGGTCCGGAGACTGCAAATTTCGGGAGACGACCCGCTCACCTGCAAGCCCCGGAAGCGTCCGGCCGCATTCTTCGGGAAGGGAAATGCGCCAACTGTCCAGCTTCGCAGCCGCCTGTGCGCTGCTGTATCTCGTTTTGCCCGGCGCAGTCAGCGCCCAGGTCGGCCGACTGCCGTTCAGCGACCTTCACCACCAGGTCTGGACCACGCGGGAGGGAATCCCGCACAACACCATCAACGCCATCGCCCAGACCCCGGACGGTTATCTCTGGTTCGCGACCTGGGAAGGCATCGCACGTTTCAACGGCCATCGCTTCCGTCTGTTCGAGCGCGGCCCCGAAACCGGACTGCCGGACGCGGGCGTGCTGTCGCTGTCGGTCGACGATCGGGGTCGACTCGTGGCGGCCGGGGCGCGCGGCGGATTGTCGCTGACGGACGGGCATAGCTGGCAGCCCCTTTCGACCGCGCCCACGATGATCACGCATGCCGTGATGGACTCGCGCCGCCAGCTGTGGATCGCGACCCAGGGCGCGGGCGTCATTCGCCGGCAGCTCGACGAAGCCGGGCGGATGGTAGCCCAGGAATCCTTCCTCCCCGGCGCGTCCGCCCACCAGGTTCTGACCGACGACCGGGGTGCCTGGGCAGCCACATCGCGCGGATTGCTGCGGATACCGCAGCTGGGCGACGCCCGCCTGGTCAGCGAAACCGATCTGCCGCCCGCCCCCGCCCTGAGCCTGCTTATCGACGAAGACGGACGGCTCCTGGTCGGGACCGAGCAGGGCCTGTACGTGCGCGAGAACCCCGAAGGGCCGTTCCGTTCCGTGCACGAGCGACTCGACGATCTCGCCGTCAGTGCGCTGCTCGAAGACCGGGGCGGCGCCCTGTGGATCGGCACCATCAACTCCGGCCTGTACCGACTGAACCGAGACGGCGTGCGCCACCTGGGCACGCAGGACGGCTTGCCCAACAATCGCGTGGTTTCCCTCTACCAGGACTTCGAGCACAGCCTCTGGGTCGGCACCAACGGGGGACTGTTCCGCCTTCGTTCGGCGCCCTTCGTCACCACCACGCGCGACCAGGGCCTGGTCGGAAATTACGTGCGGGCGGTGATGCCGCACGCCGACGGCAGCCTGTGGGTCGGCACCAGCGAGGGCGTGAGTCGCTTAGACGGCGAGCAGGCCCGAACCGTACGCGACGGCGAAGACCCGATCGCCCTTTCGACCCTCAGCCTGGCCCAGTTGCCGGGGGGAGACGTGTTGATCGGCACGCATTCCGACGGCGTCCTGCACTGGCGCAACGGGCGAGTGGTGGCGCGGCACGACCGCGCGAGCGGCCTGCCGTCCAACGACATCCGCTATATCCTCGTCGACCGCCAGGAACGAATCTGGGTCGCCACGGCCAGCGGCCTGGCGAAAATCGACGATGACGGCACCGCGGTCTTCCTGCCCCGCGACGGGCTGCCGGGCGACTTCGTCATCGCCCTCGAAGAGGACAGCAGGGGAGAAATCTGGGTCGGCACCGGCTTCGGCCTGGCGCGCCATGCAGGCGAGCGCTTCGAGCCGATTTCCCTCTACCACCTCGACGAGGCCATGTACGTCTACGGCATCCACGAAGACCGCGAACAATACCGTCTCTGGCTCGCCACCGATCGAGGCCTGGTGCGCTACGATCCGGTCACGGGCGACGCCCAGCTGGTGGGCCGCAGCGCGGGCATGCCGGTGGACAAGCTCTTCCACATCGTCGACGACCGCCACGGCGCCTTCTGGTTGACGAGCAACCGCGGCATCGTCCGGGTGCTCAAGGAGCAGGCGGTCGCCGTTGCCGACGGCGAGCGCGAGAAAATCGACTTCGAACTCTACACCGAGGGCGACGGCCTCCTCAGCGCGCAGGCCAATGGCGGCGCCGGACCGCCGGCAAGCTGGCACGACGGTCGGGTCTGGGTGGCCACCGCCGTCGGCCTGGCCAGCGTCGATCCCGATCACCTGACGCGCTACGAGGACACCGTCCTGCCGGTCAGCATCGAACACTTCGCGGCCGACGGCAACGAGCGGCGCATCGACGGGCCGGTCCAACTGCCGGCGGGTACCGGACGGGTCACCATCCAGTATGCCGGGCTGGGCTTCATCATGCCGCAGCGGATTCGCTATCGCACCATGCTCGAGGGCTTCGACGACGAATGGGTCGAACGCCGGGGGCAGAATGTGGCCGAATACACCAACCTGGGACCCGGCGACTACGTGTTTCGCGTCTCGGCCGCTTACCCCTACGGCGACTGGAACGGCTCGGAAACCAGCCTGCGGTTTTCAATCGCTCCCCTGCCCTGGCAGCGCGCCTGGTTCTGGGTGGTCGTCGTACTCGCGCTGCTGGGCCTGATCGGACTCGCGACGCAGTGGCGAATGCGGCGCCTGGAGCGGCGTGCGAGGGAGCTCAGTGCCCAGGTGGACGAGAAGACTCGCGAACTCAAGCAGCAGGCCGAAGACTACGAGCGCCAGGCCCGCATCGACCAGCTGACCGGCCTGGCCAACCGGCGTGCCTTCGACGAATGGCTGGCCGAGGAATTCCGCAGAAGCCAGGCGGAAGACCGCCCCCTGAGCCTGGTGATCATGGACCTCGATCACTTCAAGCGGGTCAACGACGAATACTCCCACCTCATCGGCGACGAGGTGATGCGCGTGGTCGCGGATGTGCTTCGCAAGCACGTGCGCGCCGGCGACCAGGCCGCGCGCTGGGGCGGCGAGGAGTTCACGCTGACCTTCCACGACATCGACGGCGAAAAGGCGGCCCGCATCAGCGAGCGCATTCGCCGCTCGATCGAAACCACCGACTTCGGCCGACTGGCGCCGGATCTGGGCATCACGGCCAGCTTCGGCGTCAGCGACAACCGGCAGGCGCAAAACTACGAAGACCTCCTCAGACAGGCCGACCAGGCACTCTTCCGGGCAAAAGACGAGGGGCGCAACCGGGTCGTCGTGCACGTTTCCGAGCCGGATTCGTGAGACACCCCGCGCGGCGGGCCTCGCTCGGTGCGCCAGCCCGAATCAGCCCGACGCCGACTCCGCTAAACTGTCGCGCGAATTTGAAAGGGGTACCAGCAATGCACCATGATTCCGCCCGCCACCCGCGATCTCCCGGATATCGCCCGGACCTTTCAGGACGCGCCGCCGCCGGGACGAAGCGGGGACTCATTCGCCAATGAACCATGCCATGCAGGCCGAGTCGCCCTCGCGCGGAATTCTCGGCCCGGCGCTGGTCGTCGCTCTCGTGGGCCTGCTTCTGGCCTGGTCGGTCGTCGATGAGTGGCGGTTTGCCAGCCAGCGAATCGGCGTACTCATCAGCCAGGACGAACAAGGCGTCCTCATCGAGGACGTCGAGCCGGATTCACCGGCCGAGCATGCCGGCCTGAAGGCCGGTGATCGCGTGGTTTCCATTGGAGGCGAGACCTTCTCGACCCTGCAGGAACTCGACGAAATCTTCGATCGCCATCACGGCCCCGGGCGAGTCCTCCGCGGCGAGGTCGACCGCGATGGCACGACGGTGTCGATCGAACTCGAGCCCGGCGTGCCGATCGACCTGGCGGGCCTGTTGGCCAAGTTCGTCCTCGTGGCCGCCTATCTCGGTCTCGCGGCGCTGGCCGCGCGCTACCGACGGCAGGATCCGAGAGCGAAGATCCTGACGCTCTTCGTCTCGCTTGTCGCCATCGAACTCGCCCTTCCGGCCGGCTACACCCTCGGTGAGCTGGCCGTCACCGGCACCCTGCTTTTCTGGTTGTTGTCGACCGGGGTCCAGTTCGCGATGGAACTGCATCTCGTCAGCCTGATTCCAGGGCGCCTGCCCCTCCTGCAGAAGCGCCCAGGCCTGGTCTGGAGCTACTACCTCATCGGGTTCGGCTCCGGGCTGCTGCTCGCCGCCGCCGCCGTCTACCAGTGGTATTTCGCACCACCCGAGGGACCGCCCCTGCTGATCTGGGCGGAAACGGCCGTGCTGGTCAGCTGGGCGGTGTCGGTGGCCAGCATCCTCGCCTGGCAAGCCTGGCGGGCTCAATCGGCAAGGGAGACCAACCAGGCGCTGGTGGTGCTGGCCGGCCTGCTGCCCTGGGCCGTCTACATCGTGGTGTCGTCTGCCTGGCCCGGCTGGTCGCGCATCGATCCGACGCTGGCCGAGCACATCGAAAACGTCATCCTTCTGGTCTTTCCCGCCACGGTCTTCCTGGCCATCTTTCGCTACGGCCTGTTCGACGTCGAATCCCTGGTCCGGCGCGGTCTCGTCTACGGGGCCGTCGCACTGCTGGTCATCCTCTTGCTCTACACGCTGCTGACCACGGCCCTGCCGCTGTTCGAGCAGATTTTCGGGCTGCGGACCAGTCAGTGGATCGTGACCGCCTGCGCGCTGGTCATCGGCATCCTGTTCCGCCCCCTGCGCCAGGGTATCGAGCGGCTGGTCGAGCGAGGCCTGTTCCCGAAGCGCCGCGCGCTGCGTCATCGCCTCATCCAGGTCGCCCGCGCATTGTCCACCCAGGGCCGCCTGGAAACCCTGGTGCAACAACTGGCGGACGAATCGCGCCGGGCGCTCGATTTGTCCTGGTCGGCGGTCGTGGCGGTCGACGAGGTCAAGGACGACCTGGCCACCGCCTTCAGCCGGGGCATCGAGCCCGAACGACAGAAGCGCCTGACCGCCCTGCTCAACGAACGCTCGAAGGCCTTCGGCCATCTCGAGCGCCTGCGGCGTCCCGTGACGGTCAACCGACTCCGCCGCCAGGACGAGGAAAGCGCGGAGGGCCTGGCGGCCATCGGCGCGGAGGTGCTGGTCCCGCTTTATTTCCAGCGCCGCATGATCGGGACCTTGTGCCTCGGCCGCAAGCACAGCGGCGAGCTGTTCCGGCGCGAGGAAATCGAGCTGCTCGACCTGTTCTCGCACCAGGTGGCCACCAGCCTGGAAAACCTGCGGCTGTTCCAGGACGCGACCTACGAGGAACTCACCGGCCTGCTGCGACGCGAAGTCGTCCTGCGCCAGCTCGACACCGAAGCCGCCCGCGCCGTTCGCCGCGGCACGCCGCTGTCGGTCTGCATGATCGATCTCGATCATTTCAAGTCCGTCAACGATGCCCACGGCCACCTTTTCGGCGACCGCATCCTCTCCCGGGTGGCGGGCGTGATGCGAGAACGCGTTCGCGCCGTAGACGCTATCGGGCGCTACGGCGGCGAGGAGTTCCTGCTGGTCCTGCCCGAAACCGACGACGAGGGCGCGCGCCGCCTGGCCGAAGAACTGCGCCAGGCCGTTGCCGACCTGGCTTTCGAGGTGCCCGACGGCGGCGGCACCCTGGGCGTGACCATTTCCATCGGAACGACCACGTCGGCCTCCGGCGAAGACGAGCCGGAGCGACTCGCCACCCACCTGCTCCAACGGGCAGACGAGGCCGTCTACCGCGCCAAGTCCGGCGGTCGCAACCGCATCATTGCCCTGTCCTGAAAAGGACACCGGGTTTCGCGGAAAAAGTCGCTCAAAGCGCTTGACGGACCGGGCTCCAATGCGCAAAATATGCGGCTTCACACGATTCCCCGGTAGCTCAGCTGGTTAGAGCGGGTGACTGTTAATCACTAGGTCGTTGGTTCGAATCCGACCCGGGGAGCCAGATCCGAGAAGGCCCTGCGCGGTATCATCCGCACAGGGCCTTTTCTTTTGGCGGATACCGACATGTGCGGACGCGGTGGACACGAGTTTTCCTGGCGGCAGGTCTACGAGTACCTCGACCTGTTCGGCAGCCCGCCCGACGACGGGCTGCGGCTGCTCAACGTCGCTCCCTCGACGCGCCGCGGGGATTCGATACGCTGGACGATCCTGCCGGCGGTCATACCCGATGAACAGGGCCGTCGCGTCCTCGAGCAGATGGTCTGGCCATTGCTCCCGCCCTGGATGAAGGGCGACCTGCCGAAATTCTCGACGGCCAACTGCCGCAGCGAGCCGGATGCACCCTTCTCCGAGACGGTGGCGAAGAAGCCCACCTTCCGCAACGCCTGGAAGCGCGGGCAGCGCTGCCTGGTGCCGTTTTCCTGGTTCTACGAGTGGGATCAGCGCAGCAGGCCCAAGCAGCCCTGGCGGGTCATGCCCGCATCGGCCCCGATGCTGATCTTCGCCGGCCTGTGGGACGAATCGACGACTCGCGAGGGTGAAACCCGCCGTTCCTTCACGCTGATCACCACCGAACCCAACGGCCTGCTGCGCGAGATCGGCCATCACCGCGCCCCGGTGATGCTCAGCGCGGATCAATGGCAGACCTGGCTGTCCGGCCCACCGGAAGACGCCGAACGACTCCTTGCGCCGCCCCCGGAAGACAGCCTGCGCGCCGAGCCGGTGACCACCAGGGTCAACAACCCCGAATACCAGGGGGAGGACTTGCTCGAGCCGATCGAATTGCCGAAAGGCCAGGCCAGGCTGGATATCTAAAGCTCGAACATTGGTGCTTGTGATTTGGAAATTTGAATCAATCGAACAGGCCATGTATGAACCACCCCTCCCGCGGCTGATGCTCGTGGAACACCCATAACCGCCGCCCATGACGGTCGCGGGCGACGAAATAGTCGCGCCGGCAGTCTTCCTCGTCCCACCAGCCGGCCTCGATGCGCTCGGGCCCGTCTTCCAGCCTGAGGTTCTCGCGTCGGCAGGGGCGCGGGACGGGCAGCAGCCAGGTCGGTCTCGGCCGCTCGTCCTCGCAGCTTGCAGCGGTGCCCGGTTCGACCCAGCGCCAGGCCTTCTCCGGGCGATGATCGGGCTGCGGCGCCAGGCCGGACAATCCCGCCTCCCCGAGGCGGGCCCTGAGACGATCCAGCAGTGCCGGCCAGGCGTCGCCGCGGTTGTGGCCGCTCCACAGGTCCGCCTGGGGCGGACGATGCTCATCGGTGCTCTCGGCGCGCAGCTCGACGGCCTCGACCGGCGCCGGCAGCTCGAGGTTCTCGAGCTTGAGCGCGAGCAATTCCAGCAGGCGCTCGGCGTCCATGCCGGGTCGCGACAAGCCGACTTCCAGCGGAATCCGGCCGCCGCCATCCTCGCGGTGCAGCGTCACGTGCAAACGCGTGAGCGCCTGATCGCGCACCTCGAGCCAGTGCGCCATCCGCCCAATCAAGCGGCGAAGCACGAACAGCAGGGCCGCGCTGTCGCTGCTGGCCGCCGGCAGTTCGAGCTTCAGCCGAAAGGTTTCGGGCGGCCGCCAGGCGGCCAGCGGGGTCGGCGCCCTGCCCTCCAGGCACCGGAGATGACGGTTCAGGGCCGGCCCGAAACGCCGCGCCCGCTCGGGTGCCGGCAGGCGCAGCAGCTCGGCCACGGAATTCAGGCCGCAACCCGCCAGGGACTCGGCCTGCCCCTCGTCGAGGGCCAGCGCGGTCAGCGGCAGCCCGTGCAGTTTCCGGCGCATGGCGTCGGGATCGGCGGCGTGCAGGCCATGGCGGGTTGTGCGGCAGCGTCGTGGTCTGGCCGCCGGCCGGCCGGGTGGAAGAG